>NZ_JAMYSA010000007.1:0-112989 GCF_040321735.1 Mesorhizobium sp. M0293 | reverse complement strand
CTGGTCTCTTGCAAAACCCCACCCCCCCCCGGCCCCCCTTCCCCAACCAAACACCCCCCCCCCCCCCCCCCCCCGCGGGGGGGGGGGCCGGGCGGCCCGGCGGGCGGGGGCCCCGCCCCCCCCCCGACCTGGGACCGCCTTCAACCCTGGTGCGCGACCGCCAGCTCCTTCACGTGCTTTTCGTGCATCTTCAGCGTCGGCAGCGTCTTCTTGGCGAATTCCTTCATCGCCGGGTCGTCGCCCGATTTTGCATAGGCGCTGAACAGCGCGACGGCTTCCTTGTGGGCGTTGGTCTGCATCTCGATGTATTTCGCCTGGAACTGACCGCTGCTGGTGCTCTTGAGCTCATCGAGCATCTTCTGCTCCTTGGGCTGCAATGCCGGACCGGAAGGTGCGGTGGCCGAGGTTGTCTGGCCCTGGCTGAGAGCCGCCTTGAAATCCTCGCCGGCCTTGGTGTGATCGGTTACCATCTGCTTGGCGAACGCCTTGACATCGGCGTCGGTCGCCTGTTGCTCGGCGAGCTTGCTGGACTGGATCTCGAACTCATTGGCGCTTGGCACCATTTTGATGAAGGTCGAAGTGTCGACCTTGGTCGTGGCGACAAGCGGCGCGACCGTCGTCGATTGGGCAAAGGCGGGCGCGCCGCCCAGCAATGCCGCCGCGGTAAGGACAAGAAGGGGCTTCATGGCATGTCTCCGGGTTTGAACTATCCCTCGGACAATCCAACGCGGTAAAAGCGACGAAGTTGCGCGGACCTTTTTTCTCCCCAAACGATGGCACCTCAATGGCAGCAAGCCTCGCCATATTGCAGCTGCTCGTGCCAGTTCGGCCGGCCTTCCGGCGTGAAATCCATCAGGTTCCACAGGATCTCGCAGGTGCCGATGGCGCGCGGGTCCTGGCCCGGCTCCGGCGGCGCGAAGCCGAGCTCGGACGACCAGAAATGCCGGATACCATCCGCATCGCGATGAAACACCGACAGCAGCGGGATCTGCGCGCCGTCGGCATCCTCGGCATTGTAGTCGCGCTTGAAGCTGTTGGAAGCCGAAGACACCAGCCGCATGTTGCGCCAGCCCCGGTCGCGGCCGAGCGTGACCAGGTTTTCGAGCGCGGTCTTGCCCACCACGACGAAATTGAAGCCGGCGGCCTGGAGATGGCCGACCGCGCCGTCGACCTGGTCGAGCAGCGCCGTACAGGACGGGCATGGCTGGTCCTGTCGCGCAAGCTTCGCCGTGCCGCCGCTCGCGGCTACATCGCGCTTCTCCTGCGGGTGACGCGGAAACATCATGTTGTAGAGGATCAGGCTGTCCTTGCCGGGCGCGAACAGCTCCGACAGTTTCACCTTGGCGGACTTGCCTTCGGCATCCAGCCCGTCGAACTCATAGTCCTGGCGGATCAGCCCGCCCGGCGGCAGTGCCCGCCGTGCCTCGGCCACGTCCTCCATGGCGCGGCGCAGCACGATTTCCTTCTGCAGCAGCTTTTCGCGCGCGGTGCGGTATCTGGCGGATTCGTTGGGGAAGGTGATCATGATCGTCTCCTTGGTCGTCGCGCCGGCGTCCCGGCGCGGTTGCTCTACGACCCAAGGACGTCTGGCGACGATCGGTTCCGACATTTTTGCACGGAGCGCGGCGACGAAGCAGCATGCCTTCCCGGAGTGGCGACGAACCCTATTGGGCTGCCGGCACCGGGCAGTCCGTATCGGCATCCGTGCAATTGAGGTAGCCTTGCAGGTCCTTCAGCCTGTTGTTGGTGAGAAACGCCTGGCACGAGGCGACGACCATCGGATACATGCTGCCCGCTTCATCGCGCGGGCCACCCTGGAAATTGCATTCGGCGTCACGGAAAGCGACCCAGGCGCGCTGCGCATCGACCAGCAGCTTCTTCGACGCCGCCTCGCCCTTCAGCCGGCCCTCGATCTGCCTGTAGGCATCGTTGAGCTTCGCGTCGGCCGCGTTGAACGCTTTGCCCGCACACTCGTTCATGGTCGCCTGGTCCTGCGCATTGGCGCAGTCATCGGCCCTTGCCGTGCCGGCATAGAGCGGAATGGCAAGGATCAGGGTGGTGAGGCCGGTTCTGGAAAGCAACAGCCGCATCATGTTTCTCCGGTTTCAGTTGATCCCGCGCCCATGGGACTGCAAGATCGAAGCTTAACGCCCGATCTGTTGGCGGCAAGACCCAGTCTGTCGCCTTGGTGGACATTTCCTTTACTTGCCGGATTCTCATGCTTGCCGGATTCTCGTACCTACAGGATTCTCAGGGCGGCTCGGCAAAACACGCCGCAGGATGACAGCCGCCTCACCCCTTGACGCCACCGGCGGTGAGGCCGGAGACGATCTTGCGCTGGAAGATCAGGACCAGCACCACCAGCGGCACGGTAACGATCACCGATGCGGCCATGATGTTGCCCCAGGGGATCTCGAACTGCGAGTTGCCGGAGAGCAGCGCGATCGCCACCGGCACCGTCCGCTGTGCGTTGTTGGAGGTGAAGGTCAAGGCAAACAGGAACTCGTTCCACGCGCCGATGAAGGCCAGCAGCCCGGTGGTCGCCAGCGCCGGCCACATCAGCGGCAGGAACACCTGCGTGATGATGATCCACGGCGTCGCGCCGTCGAGGATCGCCGCCTCCTCGACCTCGACCGGCAGGTCGCGGACGAAGGTGGTGAGCACCCAGACCGTGAAGGGCAAGGTGAAGATCATATAGGAGAAGATCAGCGCAAACAGCGAATTGTAGAGGCCGAACATGCGGACCAGTTCGAACAGCCCGGCCAGCAGCGCCACCTGCGGGAACATCGACACCGACAGGATGGTGAACAGCAGGGCCGAGCGGCCGCGAAAGCGGATGCGTGCCAGCGCATAGGCTGATGTGACGCCGAGCAACAGCGACAGCGCGACGACCGCGCCCGAGACGAACAGCGAGTTTATGAGGTTGCGCACGAAGCTGCCCTCGGTCAGCACATTCCGGTAGTTGGCAAGACTGACCGTCGTCGGCCAGAGATCGGCGCGGAACAGATCGGTTCCCGATTTCAGGCTGGTGACGATGGCGTAGTAGAACGGGAACACCGCGACGAAGACGATTCCGCCGACCAGCAGATAAAAGGCCGTGCGCTTCAGGATCCACATGTCAGCGGCCTCCGTCCAGGCTGATCCGGCCAACCCGGATGGTGACGATGGTGAGCAAAGCGAGGATCAGGAAGAGCAAGGTCGAGGCGGCGGAGCCATAGGCGAACTTGTCGAACTCGAACAGGTTCTCGCGGGCGAACACCGACATCGACTTGGTGTGCACATTGTTGGGCGTCAGCACATAGATCAGGTCGAAGATGCGCAGCGCGTCGAGCGCGCGGAAGATCACCGCCACCATCACCGCCGGGCGGATGAGCGGCAAGGTCACCCGCCAGAAGATCTGCCAGGGGTTGGCACCGTCGAGCCTGGCGACCTCGATGATCTCTCTCGGCAGCATCTGCAGCGCGGCCAGGATGAGCAGCGTCATGAATGGTGTCGCCTTCCAGATATCGACGATGAGGATCGCCGCCATCGCTGTGTCGGCGTTGGCCGTCCAGGCGATCTTGCCGCTGATCAGGCCGAGGTTGAGCAGCACCACATTGATGATGCCGAACTGGTCGTTTAGCATCCACTGCCACATCTTCGCCGAGACGATCGTCGGGATGGCCCAGGGGATCAGGATCGCCGCCCTGACGATGCCGCGGCCCGGGAATTTGGCATTGAGAACCAGCGCAACGATCGTGCCGAGGATCGTCTCGCAGGTCACGGAGACCACCGCGAAGCGCATCGTGTTCCAGACGGCACGCCACCAGACCGGATCGACGAGCAGACCATCGTAGAGGACCCGCCCGCTCGGCATGCTGAACGCCGAGAAATAATTGGCAAAGCCGACCCATTGGCGCGCGTCGAGGTCGGCCAGCGAGGCGTCGGTGAAGCTGAAATAGATTGTGCGGGCAAGCGGCCAGCCGGCCGCCGCGGCGAGCACCAGAAGCATTGGCGCCAGGAAAAGCCACGCCGAGCGAACGCGCTGTGCCTTCAGCGGCGAGTGCGCAGCCCTGGCTGTTTCAGGTACCATTCTTGTCATCTCGCACCCGCTCGTTGCGGTTCCGCCGGGCGGATGCCCCAGCACCGTCGCGTCACCAGCCTCCGCCCTTCATCTTGGTCAGCATCGCTTCGAGGTCGGCCAGATTGTCGGCGGCAGTGCCGTCGCGCGAGAGCGTGTTGTGAACGGCGTTCCAGAACTGGCTCGACGCCTCGTTGTATTTGATCCTGGTCGCGGCCGAGGGGCGCGGCACCGCGTTGAGAAAGATCTGCTTCCAGCGCGGAACAATCGGCTGTTGCCTGGCGATGTCGGCATCGTCATACAGCGCCTGGATTGTCGGCAGGTTGGACGTCTTCAGCGTGCGGTATTTCTGCATCGCGGGCGAGGCGATGAACTTGACCAGCTCGATCGCGGCATCAGGATGCTTCGAATATTTGGAGACGGCGAGGTTCCAGCCGCCCAGGGTCGCGACCGGTCGGGCGCCTTCGCCCGTGCCGGCCGGCAGCGGCGCCACGTCGAATTTGCCCTTGATCGGCGAGCCTTCGCCGTTGCCGAGCGCGTAGGCATAGGGCCAGTTGCGCATGAACACCGCGTTGCCGGTCTGCCACACGCCGCGCGATTCCTCTTCCTGGTAGGCAAGCACGCCGGGCGGTGCGATGGTCCCGACCCAGCCCTTGACCATATCGAGCACCGCCGCCGCTTTCGGGTTGTTGATGGAGATGGAGCCGTCCGGCTCGATGATCTGGCCGCCGCCATTCGACATCACCCATTCGAGCGCGTTGCAGGTCAGCCCCTCATAGGCATTGCCCTGGAAGACGAAGCCCCAGATATCCCGATTGCCCGCCGCACGCTCCTTGTCCATGACCAGCTTGGCGGTGTCTGCCAGTTCCTTCCAGGTCGCCGGCACCTTGGCGCCGTATTTGTCGAGGAGATCCTTGCGGTAGTAGAGCGCCGGCGCATCGGTGAAGATCGGCAAGGCGACAAGCTTGCCATTGACCGTCTGCGACCGGATGATCGAGGGGAAATGGGCGCCGACGACATCCTTGGTCGTGGCAGTCAGATCGACGAGCTGGCTGGCGAGCTGCGGCGCCCAGATCACGTCCGTCTGATAGACGTCGATGTCGCTGTTTCCAGCAGCGAGCCAAAGCCGGTATTGGCCGAACTGGTCGGTCCCGGACGTCGGCATGACGACGATGCCGACTTTGTTGCCGCTGTCTTTCTCGTAACGGTCGAGGATCTCGCGCAGCACCTTGATGCCATCGCCAGTATCGCCCGACACGATTGACAGCTCGACGGCCCGCGCCGGCGTGCCAACCAGCATGGCGGCGACGCCGAGCGTCAGGAATGCGTGAAAAAGCTTCATGATGGTGGATGTCCCTCCGCAGCCGGCGACGGAAAATCCTCCCACGCGCCGGCAGCTTGTCAGACCCCACCTTGCAATGAATGCGGAGCGGCGCTTTGGGTTCCCAAATCACGCGGCTGGAACGGTTTCAGCCATGCGGCGGAACCAGCGTCTCGTCGAGGATCTTGCGCAGCCGTTCAAAGCCGGCGGACGCGGTTCAGGCATCGCGCTCAGGCGTCGGGCTGCAGGCGGCGGCGCTGGCGGTCGACACCAAGGCCGGTTGCCTCGAGCAAGCCCTTGCGCTTGGCATCGAAATAGTAGCCGGTCTGGTAGAGCCAGTCGGCCTTCTTGGCGTTGCCGCCGGCCACCAGCCAAGCGCCGCGCAGATATTTGACCGCGTATTTCAGATTGGTCTCGGCGTCGAACAGGCCCTTGGCCGGTCCGTCATAGCCCATGCCGCGCGCCGTCGCGTGCTTGATCTGCATCAGCCCCCAATGGCCATTGTTGTAGGCTTTCGGGTTGAAGGTGCTCTCACGGTTGACGACATGGCGCACCAAATCCACCGGCACCTGATAGAGGGCGGCATATTTCTCGATCAGCCGCTCGACATCGCCACGCACGCCCGTCGAGCGTTCTTCCGTCGGCCCGATGGGACCCTGCACCAAAGTGGCCGGGTTCTGCGGCACGACATAGGCGACCTGCTGGACGCCGGGCATCCGGTCGCCCTTGGCGGTCGCCGGCATCACGAGCCCCGCGGTCGTATAGGCCTCGGCCGGCTTGACCGGCTCACCCGCATTTGCCGGCGCAGGCGCCTGCCAGGCATTGGCGGTCATTACGGCAGGCACGGCTGGTGCCGTCGGCGTCGAACCGGCAAAGGCGGCGGTCACCGCCGCCGGTTGTGCGGCGGGGTCGAGCGGCAGCTCGGACGTCTGAACGGGTGCGATACCGGAGGATTCAGGCAGCACCGAAACCGTCTCCGGCAACGGCACGGTGAAGCCGGCATCAGTGCCGGCGACGGTTGCGGTTTCAGTAAGAGCAGGTGCGGACTTCATCTGCGAGGTCGACGTGCAGCCGCTGATGCCGGCGGCGGCCAGGATCACGCCGATCGCGATAAGGTTGAGTTTTGCTGGCAAGCCGCGCTCGGGTCCGATTTGTCGGGTTGTTAAGAAATCCCTTACACCAGCGATTCATGAGCGGCAATCGGGGCCATCAGGTGGTTTTCGGGTGGCGAGACTTGCCCTCTGATGCCATATTGTTCTGGATATGTACTGGGACGAATCCCGGTTTTCGCCACTTTGCGGAAAGGAACGCAGCATGGACACCACGTCTTCGATCACGGCCGGCCACGCAGTGTTAGAAACAGTGATCGGTTTCATGGGCATTGCCTGGAGCGAAAAGGGCCTGATCCGGCTCTGCCTGCCCGAACGCAGCCGCGAAGCGGTGGAGCGGCGCCTGCTGCGCCATGGCGGCGTTTCCGCCTCCACGGCCCAGCCGCCCTGGGTGGTCGAGCTGATCGCAGCGATCAAGGCCTACGCGGCGGGCGAGGACGTCGATTTCTCCGGCGTACCGGTCGATCTCGATGGGGTCGACGATTTCCGCCTCGCGATTTACGACGCAGCGCGAAGGCTCAGCTTCGGCGAAACCACCACCTATGGCGAGTTGGCCAAAACCGCCGGCCATGCCGGGCTCGCCCGCGAAACCGGGGCCGCCCTCGGCGCCAATCCGGTGCCGCTGGTCATCCCTTGTCATCGCATCCTTGCCGCCGGCGGCAAGATCGGGGGCTTCTCGGCGCCGGGCGGTTCGGTCACCAAGGAGAAGATGCTGGCCATGGAAGGCGTGCGTGTCGGCCCGCCGCCACCGGCGCAGGTTTCGTTCGGGTTCTGACGCGGACAAGTGTCTAGTTGTTGTGGAAGAACCGCCGGCGGAAATGCCGGTCATTGTCCGGGCGCTTGCAGTTGTAGACCGGGCAGGACCTGGTGTCGGCACTCGGCACGTAGGCGCGCGTCCTCACCTCGCCCATCGTGCAGAATTGCTGGCTCTGCACATAGCGGTCGTAAAGCGGCAATCCCGGCACCCGCGTCGACTGGTAGCGCAGGATGACGGCGCCCTGCCGGGCGATCGTCGCCTGAACCTTGCCGCAGCCCATGCTGGTCGGGTCGTAGCGCGAGATCGCCTGCGCTTCGGCGGCCACCAGCGTCAGGCAGGCGGCAAGCAGAATGGTTTTCATGGTCCTCTCCCCTGATCCGCCGCTCGAGGACAGCGCGATCTGCCGCAACGTTTTCAGCAGATTGGGGCAGCCGTTGGGCAGCACCTCAATCACGGCTTTCTCACGCAGTCTTGTATTTTATGCGAAACCAGCCTATATGCCTCCCATTGATATTTCGGCCGATCGATCCGGGCCTCGCGATCTTCGCGTTTGCTGACGTCTATCTCCAAAATCTCGATGCACACCGGCTGGACCTCGGTCCGGTCAAACTAAAGCAAATGTTGAAGGACTATCTAAAATGGCAACAGGAACGGTCAAGTGGTTCAACGCCACCAAGGGCTTCGGTTTCATTCAGCCTGACGCGGGCGGCGCGGACGTTTTCGTCCACATCTCCGCTGTCGAGCGTGCTGGACTGTCGACCCTGGTCGAAGGCCAGAAGATCAACTTCGAGATCGAGCAGGACCGCCGCACTGGCAAGTCGTCCGCTGGATCTCTGAGCAAGGCAGCCTGATTTTGCGATAGCGCGCGCCGGGCGAGAGCCCGGGGCGCGCGGCAAGTCACGGATGTACTGACAGTCGCGCGAGAAGCGCGCTGGAGTGGAAGACCCGACAAGCTGGATCAGCAGATAGCTGCCAGCCCGGACCGGACGCTCCCGATCAGGCTACCAAGCATGGGAAGGCGGGATTTATCCCGCCTTTTTTGCTGTCTGGGGTTTAAACGCCACGGCCAGAACCTATAGTCCCACTTGTGGTACTTTTGACCCATTTAGTGGTACTATTCGCCATGACCAAGCTCGAGCAAATCGAAAAATCCGTCGCCGAACTGAGCGCCGAGGAACTGAAGGCGTTTGCCACTTGGTTCGAGGCGCTTCGGGCGGACATGTGGGACCGGCAGATCGAAGCCGACGCGAAGGCGGGCCGATTGGACAAGCTCGCCGAACAGGCACTGGCGGATCATCGCGCTGGCCGGACGCGCCCTCTGTGAATCACGTCGCCTCCCCATCGTTCTGGGAGGCTTATGAAAAACTGCCATTGCCCATCAGGGCAAAGGCTGACAGGCGTTTTGCCAGACTGCGTTCTGATCCCTTTCATCCATCACCGCATTTCAAACAGGTCGGACGCTATTGGTCGGCGCGAGTTGACGACAATTACCGGCTGTTGCCATCCGCACCAATGATGACGTGATCTGGTTCTGGATCGGCGTCCATGCCGATTACGACCGTCTCCTGAAATAGCCAATCATCTCACTCAGGCAGCCATTCACGCCTCGGCCGAAGGCCGCAAGTCCGACCGGGCGTCGCGCCTGTTGGCGCGCCCCGTCCGGAGCAGCCGCGAAGCCCCGACGGCGTGAGGACAAAACTAAGGCAGCCACTCGATCGGCACGTGCCCCGGATCAGCCTCCACTCGGCCAAGCCAGGCGGCCACCGCCGGATAGGCGTCGAGCTGGAAGCCGCCCTGCTCCGCCGTATGCGTATAGGCATAGAGCGCGATGTCGGCGACGCTGAGCGCGCCGCCGGCGAAGAAGGCATTGTTTTCCAAATGCCTGTTCATCACGCCGAGCGCCTTGTTGCCGCGCTCCAGCGTCACCGCAAGCCGCTCCGGCGTCGCATCCGCGGCTCTTTCAGGGAAAGTCAGCAGCGCCTTGCGCACGGCGATGTAAGGCTCGTGGCTGTACTGTTCGAAGAACAGCCATTGATAGGCGAGCCCCCGCTCGTATCTGCCCGCCGGCAGGAATCGCGTGCCTTCGGCGAGATAGAGCAGGATGGCGTTAGACTCGGCCAGCCGCCGGCCATCGTCGAGCTCGAGCAATGGCACCATGGCGTTCGGGTTCTTGGCGACAAAATCGGCTTTGCGCGTATCGCCGGTGTGCGAACTCACCTCGACATTGGTGAAGGCAAGGCCAAGCTTGGCCATCAGCAGGCGCGGCTTGTAGCAATTGCCGCTGTCGATCATGCCGTAAAGTATCATGGCTGTTCCCCGGAGCGCTGTCTCTGCTGCCGCGATTATCGCAGCGGCGGCGTCCTCAACCAATGATTTGTTTTGGTACGACGATCGGCGCCGCTGATGTGTGAATACCGGCGCCCTAGCCGAACAGCGAAACGACATTGCCACCGGTACCCAGCAGTGTATCGATGACCAACGGCTTTTCCTCAAATATGGTGCCGGCGAGCGCGGGACGGGCGAGGAGAAAACCCTGCAGCAGGTCAACGCCGCCTTCGAGCGCGACGCGCAGATGGGTGGGCTGCTCGATGCCTTCGACCAGCACCTTGGCGCCGCGATCATGCAGGCTGGAAACCAGCGGGCGGAAGAACCGTTCGGCGGCGGCGTGGCGGCAGAACTCGGCGAACCAGGCGCCGTCGATCTTGACGATATCGGGCCTGAGCAGGCTCACCCGCTCCTCGGTCGAGTGCCCGGTGCCGAAATCGTCGATGGCGATGCGGATGCCATCATGCCGCATTTCGCGCACCAGCCGGGCGAGAAGCGCGTCATCGGCCGCCTGCTCGGTGATTTCGCAGACCAGCATGCCCGGTGCCAGGCCGAAATCGCCGAGGCGTCTGGTCATCAGCCGGATCTCGGCCAGCGCCCGCCCGGGATGGTCGTTGATCAGCGGATTGTAGTTGAAGAACAGGTCGAGTCCGTCGACGCCGATGTTGCGAAAATTCATGAGGTGCAGCGCCCGGCACATGGTCTCGACAAACAGCCGGTCCGGGGCGGCAATGCTGTCGAAGAAAACCCGTGGCGCACCGGGGCGGCCGGCACGGTGCGGCTCGATCAGGGCTTCGACCGCGACAGCATGAAGGAACCGGCCGCGCGGCGCGAAAATCGGCTGATAGGCGCTGCGCAGCCGGAACTCGCCATGGATGCCGTATGCGATACCGATTTCATCGACCTGGATCGCATCGCCGACATTGCGCCGCCGCTCAAGCCTCATGGCGCCACCCGGCGCCCGAAGGCCTTCACCGGCTGCGCCGAGGGGGTTGCCACGGCAGGGGCAGCCGTGTCTGCGGCAGCGGCGACGGGTGCCTGCCTGGTCTTGTCGAAGACGCGAAAACTGGTTGGCGCCAGTTCGGGCCGCGCCAGCACGAAACCCTGGACCATCGACGCTCCCGATTTCTCGGCAAGCTCCAATTGCCAGCTCTCCTCGATGCCTTCGAACACCGTGCGGATGCCTTGCTCCTCGAAGCTTTTCACCATGGTGGTCAAAAGCGCGAAGCCGGCGCCTGATTCCATCAGCTGCGTGATCCAGTAGGCATCGAACTTGACGATATCCGGCTTCAGTTCCTTGATACGGTTGATGTCGGAATCGTCGGCGCCATAATCATCGACCGCGATGCGAAAGCCGTTGGCCCTCAGTGCCGCGACGAAATTGTGCAGGGTTTCCTGCGATGCCGATCGCTGCTCGGTCACTTCGCAGACGATCCGGCGCGGATCGATGCCGGCCTCATGCAGCACCAGCCGCATTTCGCGCAAGGCACCGTCGGCAACGGTGCGTTCGGTGAACACCGACGGGTCGAAATTGACGAAGATCGACGCCTCCTGCGGCAGGCAGGCGCCGGCGTTCAGAAGATGCAGCGTCCTGGTCAGCGCCTCGATATGCAGACGGTCGGCGGCTGGGCAGGTCGAGAAGAAATTCATCGGCGATTGCGGCTCGCCGTCACGGAACGGCCGGATCAGTCCCTCGAACGCGACCACTGACAGCTTGCCTTCGTTGAAGGCGAAGATCGGCTGGAAGGCGCTCTGCAGCGTATAGATGCCCCAGACACCGGTGGAGGTGCCGTCGTCCTGACGGATGATGTGGGCAAGCCCGATGCTGCGCGACACGGTTCCTCGCTCCGCGACCTTGCGGAATTGGTCTGCGATCCTGCCACTCAAGCCTCTACCGCTCGTTAATGAATTTATTGTTGCCGATCACGGGGTCCCGATCACAGCTCCTTGACGGCTGGATCAGCCGACAATGCTTGCACTGCGCGAAATCATGCGACATGAGAAGCGCCGCGGCCGCTTCTGGTCGCACCGATCTTCCATGGAGACGTTCAAGGTCATGGCCTTTCTTGCCGACACCCTTTCCCGCGTAAAGCCTTCCGCCACCATCGCGGTGACACAGAAAGCGCGTGAGCTGAAAAATGCCGGCCGTGACATTATCGGCCTCGGCGCCGGCGAGCCGGATTTCGACACACCCGACAACATCAAGAACGCGGCGATCGAGGCGATCCGCCGTGGCGAGACCAAGTATCCGCCGGTTTCGGGTATCGTGCCGTTGCGCGAGGCGATCGCGAAAAAGTTCAAGCGTGAGAACAATCTCGACTACAAGCCTGAGCAGACCATCGTCGGCACCGGCGGCAAGCAGATCCTGTTCAACGCCTTCATGGCGACGCTGAATCCGGGCGACGAGGTCGTCATTCCGCGCCCCTACTGGGTCAGCTATCCCGAGATGGTGGCGATCTGCGGCGGCACCTCCGTGTTTGCCGAGACCTCCATCGACAACGGCTTCAAGCTGACCGCTGCTGTGCTGGAAAAGGCGATCACGCCGAAGACCAAATGGCTGCTGATGAACTCGCCGTCGAACCCGTCGGGCGCCGCCTACACCGAGGCCGAACTCAGGGCGCTGGCCGATGTGCTGTTGAAGCATCCGCATGTCTGGACGCTGACCGATGACATGTACGAGCACCTGACCTATGGCGATTTCGTCTTCAAGACCATCGCCGAGGTCGAGCCGAAGCTCTACGAGCGCACGCTGACCATGAACGGCGTGTCGAAAGCCTATGCCATGACCGGCTGGCGCATCGGCTATGCGGCCGGTCCCGTCCAACTGATCAAGGCAATGGACATGATCCAGGGCCAGCAGACATCAGGTGCCTGCACCATCGCGCAATGGGCCTCCGTCGAGGCGCTCAACGGCCCGCAGGACTTCATCGCCAGGAACAAGGCGATCTTTCAAGGGCGGCGCGACCTCGTCGTCTCGATGCTCAACCAGGCGCGCGGCATCACGTGTCCGTCGCCGGAAGGCGCTTTCTATGTCTATCCCTCCTGCGCCCAGCTGATCGGCAAGAAGACCAAAGCCGGTAAGCTGATCGACACCGACGAGACCTTCTGCTCGGAACTGCTCGAGACCGAGGGTGTCGCCGTGGTGTTCGGCTCGGCCTTTGGCCTCGGGCCCAACTTCCGCATCTCCTACGCCACCTCGGAGACGCTGCTGGAAGAAGCCTGCACGCGTATCCAGCGCTTTACGGCATCGCTGACCTGATTACAGAGTTGACCGTGAAAATGGCAACGCTCTAATCAGACCTTACGGCAGAGTGGTTGCGGGTTGGCAGGAGGAAGTTAAGGCGAACAGGATACTGTGCGAGGCGGCATTCTAGCTGGCGGGAGGCGTATTGATGCTGGAATTCCTAGAGATTTTAAGTCGTGGATTTGGCGGATCCCTTCGCCCAGAGAACCGCCTCTGGCGAATCACCGAATATGCGTTGATTGCAATATTTTTGACAAGTATCGCCAGTTTTGTTGCTTATTTTACTCTATTATAGGCACAAAAGTCAGAGTTGTCCGCCCGACCTTGCAACGATAAATATTCCACATTTCGCTACGAACTAGGCTCAAGCCGGGTTTTCTTGTTTGCAATGCGTCTCAGCCCTCTTGCTTCGCCTCTTTGGCCGAGCGCGCCTCGGACGGCGACCAGCAGCGATGGTGAGAAACGCGGCAATCGCCGCCGTCAGCATCGCGGCGTGGAACCCGCCGGCATAGGCACTCAGCCGCCATATTGCGCCGACGTCACCGCTTCCAGCCAGTCGACATGGACACCGTCGATCGCCTCCTGCATGGCGATATGCGTCATCGTCGATTTCGACGCCGCGCCGTGCCAGTGCTTTTCGCCAGGCGCAAAGGAAATAACGTCTCCGGCCCTGATCTCCTGGACCGGTTTGCCCCATGTCTGGGCAAGCCCGGCGCCCACGGTAATGTAAAGCGTCTGGCCAAGCGGATGCGTGTGCCAGTGGGTGCGCGCGCCCGGCTCGAAGCTGACCAGCGTGGCCCGCAGCTGCGCCGGCGCCTCTTTCTCGATGATCGGCGTCTGCAGCACCCGGCCGGTGAAGTATTTTTCTGGCGCTATGATGGTCGGCACGCTGCCGCAGGCAATGATCTTCATGGTCGGTGGTCCTTGAAACGGAGGGCGATAGGCCGCCCATTCCAGTTTCGGCCGATATCAGCCAACGTGCAACAGCTTCCGGCTGCCAACTCCAGCGTCCGGTCGGCGCGTGTCCGCGGCAGAGCGCCGGATTTCTATTTTTCTTGCCCTGCCTGCAAACAAGTGGGACGATGGCTTTGGGCAGGTGGCGCTTGAAAAGAACCCCGCCCGCGACGGTCGAACAGGCCGGCCGCCGCTCAGGACCGATTGACCAAGCCTGAACCATGCATGCCAGTCGGTCCTACGGGAAACGCCTGAGTGGAGGTCAGTCATGGGTACTCGCGCCGGAGAACGACGCACGGGACCGAAATGCATTGCCATAGTCGGTCCCTTTGCAAGCGGTAAGACGACACTTCTCGAAGCCATCTTGGCCCGTACGGGCTCAATTCCCCGACAAAATCCCGTTTCATCAGGCAATACCGTTTCAGATCATTCGCCCGAGGCGCGCGCCCATGCCATGAGCGTCGAGGCGACAATCGCCACCACCGAATTCATGGGCGAGCAGATCACTTTCGTCGATTGTCCCGGCTCCATCGAATTCTCCTTCGAGGCCGAACCGGTACTGGCCGCCTGCGACCTCGCCGTGGTCGTTGCCGAGGCCGATGAAAAGAAGATCCCTGCCCTGCAGCTGATCATGCGCAAGCTCGACGATCTCGGCGTGCCGCGCATCCTGTTTCTCAACAAAGTCGACAAGGCAATCGCCGGCGTGCGCGACACGCTGAAGATGCTGCAGCCGGCAAGTTCGGTGCCGTTGCTACTGCGCCAGATTCCGCTGCGCAAGGACGGCGTCGTTATCGGTTCGATCGATCTGGCGCTGGAGCGTGCCTACATCTATCGCGAATATGCCGAGAGCGAGGTGGCTCAGATACCGGGCGACGACAAGGCGCGCGAGCTTGAGGCGCGCTTCTCCATGCTGGAGACGCTGGCCGACCATGACGACCAGTTGATGGAACAGTTGCTCGAAGAGATCGAGCCGCCCAAGGACGCCGTCTTCGACGACCTTGCCGCCGATCTGCGCGACGGCGCGGTGACGCCGGTGCTGATCGGCACCGCCGAGAAAGGCAATGGCGTGCTGCGCCTCTTGAAGGCGATCCGTCACGACGCGCCCGACATCGAGGCGACCCGCAAGCGGCTCGGCGCAGCCGACGGCGCGGCCACCGTGGTCCAGGTAATCAAGACCATCCACACGCCGCATGGCGGCAAACTGTCGGTGTCGCGTATCCTCTCCGGCCAGGTCGTCGACGGCTCCGAACTCTGGCTGCCCGGCGGCGATACGGCCAAGGTCTCCGGCATCTACCGGATGCTTGGCAAGGACCAGGTTAAGCTCACCATCGCCAAGGCCGGCGACACGGTGGCGCTGGGCAAGCTGGAAGAGGTCAAGACCGGCCAGACGCTGAGTTCGGCCAAGGGCGGCATCAAGCCGCTGCTTGAGTTCGAGCCGCCGCAGCCGGTCTTCGCCTTCGCGTTGCGCCCCAAGGAGCGCAAGGACGAAGTGAAGATGTCGGCCGCCATCCAGCGGCTGGCCGAGGAAGACCCTTCGCTCAGTCTGCGCCACAACCAGGACTCGGCCGAGACCGTGCTGTCGGGCCATGGCGAGATGCATTTGCGCGTCGTGCGCGAACGGCTGGAGGGCAAGAACCAGATACCGGTCGAAGGCCATGCGCCCGCGGTGCCCTATCGCGAGACGATCCGCAAACCGGCGCAGCAGCGCGGCCGTCACAAGAAGCAGTCCGGCGGCCATGGCCAGTTCGGTGATGTGGTGATCGAGATCAAGCCGCTGCCGCGCGGCTCCGGCTTCCAGTTCACCGATACCATCACCGGCGGCGTCGTGCCGAAGACCTACATCCAGTCGGTCGAAACCGGCGTGCGCGACTATCTGAAGTCCGGGCCGCTCGGCTTTCCCGTGGTCGATGTCGCCGTCAACCTGTCGGACGGCTCGTATCACGCGGTCGATTCCTCCGACATGGCCTTCCAGATGGCGGCCAGGCTGGCGATGAAAGAAGGCATGGCCGCCTGCTCGCCGGTGCTGCTGGAACCGGTGATGAAGGTCGAGATCGTCACGCCGTCCGACGCCACCTCGAAGATCATCGCGCTCATCCCGCAGCGGCGCGGCCAGATCCTCGGCTATGACGCGCGGCCTGACTGGCCGGGATGGGATGTCGTCGAGGCGACCATGCCGCAAGCCGAGATCGGCGACCTGATCATCGAACTGCGCTCCGCGACGGCGGGCGTTGCCAGCTACCGCGCCGTCTTCGACCACATGGCCGAACTCACCGGCCGCCTGGCCGACGACGCGATGAACACCAACGGCAAGGCTGCCTGACCCGTAGCACCATCACACGCCCCTCGAACCCGGTTCGAGGGGCAGAAAAGAAAACGACGCCCGGCGGGGACCGGGCGTCGTTTTGTTTGCGGACCGTTTCCTTGGGAGGTAAAACGGCAGGTCCGCCGCATTTGGTTCCGCCGAACTTCGGCGGAGAAACGGTTCGGACGCGGTAGCCGCCTGAGCCCGGGCCGTACGAGTGATGCCCCCATCTCCCGTCCGAACCACACCGCGTCCTATGATCTACTTAGCAGGTCGCGGGCGTCGGCGATATGTTACCCGAGGTTACATGTCACTGTTACGTGGCAATTCTGATGGATTTTTTGGCCGCCCCAGCAGGGCACAGGCAACAAAAAAGCCGGATCAACGAAGATCCGGCTGAGTTTGATTGGAAGTGCCTGTTAAGGCTAACCTCCAGAGGGGAACACTCGAGGGCGCTAATGGGAGGAGAACGCGCCCAGGAGATGATCTATATATGTGCTCATCATGCCCAAGAAACAAGCATCTATTTTGCAACACACGCATGCAAAAAGGCGCAGGCTGTGGTCTAACCCATTCCAGGACCCAATAGGACCAGCAAAATCGTCAAAATGGAGCGCTGAACTGGGCGATTGCCACTACAGAATCGCCAATCGTCGCTGGTTTTCGGCTCGAAATGCCAAAACTGCGCAATGACGTGGAAGCGGGCAGCAGGCGTTCATTTCTAAGGCAATAAGGCAGGAAGCAGCCAATGCGGACATTTTCGGCGATCGCCGGCAGTGCGGCCTTCTTCATCGCAGCCCCCGGCGTGGTTGCCGGCCTGGTGCCCTGGCTGTTGACCGATCGCTGGAGCTTGCCGTGGTCGAGCCTGCCGGGCTTTGTCCCTGTTGGCGGGCTCCTGATCGTCGCCGCGATCGCCGCACTCCTGCATGCCTTCGGCCGCTTTGCCCTCGAAGGCCTGGGCACGCCCGCTCCGGTCGCGCCGACCGAGAGACTGGTGATCGGCGGCATCTACCGCCATGTCCGCAACCCGATGTATGTCGCCGTGCTGTCGATCATTCTTGGCCAGGCGCTGCTATTCTCCAGCTGGACGCTGGTCGCCTACGCCGTCATCGGAGCGATCGCCATGGGCTCCTTCGTGCGGTTCTACGAGGAGCCGACATTGGCCCATCGCTACGGCGCCGAATACGAGACCTACCGTCGCAACGTCCCGGGCTGGCTGCCTCGCCTGACGCCCTGGCGGGGCTGAAGCAGCGCCGCCGCAGGGATATGTTGAGGTTCAGTCAGGCCGCATCACCTGAATATCGATATGCCCCTTAAAACGACCAGCTACGGGCCTTGGCAATGATGAAGTCCCGAAAGACGTGCAGCTTGGCCTGGTTCTTCATCGCGTCGGGATAGGCGAAATAGGTGTCGAAGGACGGCACTTCGGTTTCCGGCAGCAACTGCACCAGGTCGGAATCCTTGCTGATCACGTAATCGGGCAACATGGCGATGCCGGCACCGCCCTGCACCGCGCGCTTGATCGACAATATGTCGTTGATCTGCAGCGTCGGCACCCTTTTTCCGCCTTCGAAATCGCCGACCGTTTCCAGCCAGTTCAGCTCCGACAGATGCGCGGGCACGGGCACGCCGAAGGTGACGATGCGATGGGCCTTCAGCTCGGCGACCGAAGCCGGCTTGCCGTGCTTGGCGACATAGGAAGGCGCCGCGTAGAGGTGGAAATGCACGGTGAACAGGCGGCGCTGGATCAGGTCCGGCTGCTGGGGCTGGCGTAGACGGATGGCGCAATCGGCCTGGCGCATGGTGAGGTCGAGTTCCTCGTTGGCGAGGATCAGTTGCAGGCTGATTTCGGGGTAAAGCTCGATGAACTCCTGCACCCGCTCGGTCAGCCAGCCGGCGCCCAGACCCACCGTCGTCGTCACCCTGAGCACGCCGGAGGGGCGGTCCTTGGTCTCGGTCAGCCGTGACTTGATGGTCTCCAGCTTCATCAGCACGTCATGCGCCGTGCGGAACAGCATTTCGCCCTGTTCGGTCAGCACCAGCCCGCGGGCATGGCGGTTGAACAGCGGCACGCCGACATCATGCTCGAGCGCGCTGACCTGCCGCGAGATCGCCGATTGCGACAGATGCAGTGTCTCGGCCGCATGGGTAAACGACCCCGCTTCCGCCGCAGCGTGAAAGACGCGAAGCTTGTCCCAGTCCAACGCCATGATTCCCCTCGTTCTGTTTGGCGTCTGAATGAAAAATCAGGCTTTTACACGGCGTTTCTAAGCCGCTTTCTGAACTCTCTACTCGGCCGCTTCGCGGTGCACTTCGATACCGGCCAGATATTTCTCCGCCTCGAGTGCGGCCATGCAGCCTAGCCCCGCCGCCGTCACCGCCTGGCGATAGATGTCGTCGGTGACATCGCCGGCCGCGAACACGCCGGGCACGTCGGTGCGGGTCGAATCCGGCGCCGTCCACAGATAGCCGTTCGGCTTCTGCTTCAGCTTGCCCGCAAACAGTTCGACCGCCGGTGCGTGACCGATCGCCACGAACACGCCGTCGACCTTGAGGTGCGTTTCCTGGCCGGTCACCGCATGCTTGAGCTTCAGCCCTTCGACCGAAGGCGGCAGTGGCGTCTTGCCGGGACGGCCGGTGATCTCGTCGACGATCGTGTCCCAGATGACGCGGACATTGTCCTTCTTCAGGAGCCGCTCGCGCAGGATGCGTTCGGCGCGGAAATCGCTGCGCCGATGGATGACCGTCACGCTCTTGGCGAGGTTCGACAGATAGAGCGCCTCCTCCACCGCCGAATTGCCGCCGCCAATCACCGCGACATCCTTGCCGCGATAGAAGAAACCATCGCAGGTGGCGCAGGCCGAGACGCCAAAACCCATGAAGGTCTGTTCGGTCGGGATGCCCAGCCACTTGGCCTGCGCGCCGGTGGCGATGATCAGCGCGTCGGCGGTGTAGGTGGTGCCGGAATCGCCCTTGGCGCGGAACGGCCGTACGTTGAGATCGACCTCGGTGATGATGTCGTTGATGATGTCGGTGCCGACATGCTCGGCCTGCTTCAGCATCTGCTCCATCAGCCACGGACCCTGGATAGGGTCGGCGAAGCCGGGATAGTTCTCGACATCGGTGGTGATCATCAGCTGGCCGCCTTGCTGCAGGCCAGCGACCAGCATCGGCTTCAGCATGGCGCGGGCGGCGTAGACCGCCGCCGTATAGCCGGCCGGGCCGGATCCGATGATGAGAACGGGCGCGTGCTTGGTGGTCATCTAAAGCCTCTGTGGAGGGCTGCCGGCAATTACGGCATGGAAAACTCGTCGCTATCGCGCGTAATGTAAGTGTTGCCCACGACGCCAGCAAGGCAAGTTGGCGTTCGTCCCCGGAAAGCTTTGTCGCACCCTACCCCCGCTTGATCCCGAAAAATTCCGGGCGAGGGATGGAATGGACAGCGAAGTCGTTTAATTACAAAATCACGCAAGATTCTTGCGCGTTGCCGCTGACTTCTCGAGAGCCCTCATGCCGCTCAAGGCCGACCTCGACGCCATCGACTGGAAGATCCTGCGCGAACTGCAGGGCGACGGCCGCATGACCAATGTCGAACTGTCGAACCGCGTCGGCATTTCGGCGCCGCCATGTCTGCGCCGCGTCAAGCGGCTGGAGGAAGCCGGAATCATCCGTGGCTACCGCGCCTTGCTCAACGCGCCGGCGCTCGGTCTCGATGTCGTCGCCTTCTGCCTGATCGGCCTTCATCACCAGGCCGACGCCGAGCTGCGCATCTTTGCCGAGCGCACCCGAGGTTGGCCGATCGTGCGCGACGCCTGGATGGTGTCGGGCGAATCCGATTTCCTGCTGCATTGCGTGGCGAGCGACCTCGGCGCCTTCCAGACCTTCGTCATCGAGGAACTGACCTCTGCCCCCAATGTCGACACGGTGCGCACCGCGCTCACCATCCGCCGGGTCAAGGACGAAGGGCTGGTCTCGTTCGCACAGGCTTGAGCCGGTCGAACGGCGATGCGAATTCTCGGCTTCGCCACACCAGGGCCGCTTTGGCGTTCGATAGCCTCTCGTGTAGAAAGCCGGATCGTTTTGCCGTGCCCGCTCTGGTGGGTTTCCTGGAGCAATTCCGGGAAAAATGTGTAACGGTTTCCGTCCGGGATTGCTAAAAAAGAGATGGCGCAACCAGCGCAAATTCCGAGAACAGGGTGCCGCGGGGTGAGATCATGACTCGATTTGCTAGCCCCGTTTCGGCGCTCATCATCTGCATGAACGAAGCCGACATGATCGGTCAGTGCCTGGAAAGCGTCGACTTCTGCGCCGAGATCGTCGTCGTCGATTCAGGTTCGACGGACAGCACCCTGGATGTCGTTCAGGAGTTCGTCGCCAAGGGCTACCCAATAAGGCTGTTTCACAACGATTGGCCCGGTTTTCCGCGCCAGCGGCAATTCGCGCTCGATCAGGCCACGCAACCATGGTGCCTTTCGATTGAAGCCGACGAGGCCATCGACGATCTGCTCAGGCGGTCGATCATGGACGTGACGCAGCCTCGCAATAATGCCTTCGACGGGTGGTACGTAAGACGCCGCGACAAGCTGAAGGGCTATGGCTATGCGCACCGCTGGGTGCTGCACAACAGGCTGCTGCGCCTTTTCCGCCGTGACAAGGCCACCATGGACCTCAACTTGCGGGTCCATGAATCATTCGAGGTGCCGGGCAAAACCGGCACGATTGAAAATGGCGTGGTGCTGCACCGCCGCGAAATGACTATCGCCGAGGACCTTGCCAGGGCCAACACCTATTCCAGCCTCAAGGTTGCCACGCTGGTCGAACGGGGCAAGAAGCCCGGCCTGATAAAACTGGTGCTGTCGCCGCTCGGCAACTTCCTGAAGTTCTACCTGGCTAAGCGCTACTTCCTGTGCGGCCGGCACGGCTTCGTCTATTCGATGATGGTGATGGTGTATTCGTTCGCCACCGAGGCCAAGCTTTATGAGGCTTGGCGAGACAACGATCCGGTGTGAGCCATCACGGCTCGCCCGACACGGCGCCAAGTGCCGCTATCGCGGCGAGCAGGCGGCCGAAATCCTCGCGGTCGCGCCAGGGCCTGACCGTAAAGCCCGGTTGAACAGCCGCCTGCCCGTCGACCAGCCAGCCCTGCGAGAGGCCGGCGCGCTGTCCCGCCTCCATGTCGGCCTTCTTGTCGCCGACGATCAGCGAACGCTGCAGATCGAGCTCGAGCCGTTTGGCCGCCTCCAGCAGCATGCCCGGATTGGGCTTGCGCATCGGATGATCGGCGATCGCAAGCGGGCGGGAGCCCGCTTCGTGATAGGCGCAGGCGAGGACCATATCCACCGATGCGTTGTCGGCGCGCAGCAGGTCGAGCACGCGGCCATTGACGGCGGCGAAATCGCCCCAGCCGTAATAGCCGCGCGCGATGCCCGACTGGTTGGTGACGATGATGACGGGAATGCCGGCGCGGTTGGCGGCGGCGATCACCTCGGCGATATCCTCGCGCAGCATCATTTCGGCCGGATCATCGGGATAGCCGGTATCGACATTGATGGTGCCGTCGCGGTCGAGGAACAGCGCCGGCGTGCCAGCCGGAAACACCGTCCGGCCGATCCGCTCGACCCATAGGCCGGGCTCCGCCAGCGGATAGCGGCGGCCAGACGTCGTGGGGTCAGCCATCGCTGAGGCGCGCTTCGACCACCTCGCACAGATGATGATAGAGGCACAGATGCCCCTGCTGGATGATCGGCGTCGAGGTCGACGGCACGTTGAGCAAGATGTCCGTCAGCGGCTTCAGCTTGCCGCCGGTGTCGCCGGTCAGGCTGATCACCGTCATGTCCATCATCCGCGCCTGTTCGGCCGCGGCGAGGATGCTCGGCGAATTGCCGCTGGTCGAGATCGCCAAAAGCACGCCGCCGGCCGAGCCATGCGCCTCGACCTGGCGTGAAAACACGGTATCGAAACCATAGTCATTGCCCCAGGCAGTCAGCACAGCTGCGTTGGCCGGCAGCGCGATGACATTGTAGGCCTTGCGCTCCTTCAGGAAGCGGCCGACCAGTTCACCGGCGATGTGGATGGCGTCGCTCGCCGAGCCGCCATTGCCGGCAATCAGCAAGGCCTTCTCCGACGAAAGCGCCGTCACCACGGCGCTCACCGCCCGCTCCATCTCGCCGGTCAGGTCGCGCTCGACCATGGCGGAAATCGCTGCCGCCGAGCGGACCAGGTAATCGTTCAAGTCGGACATGAAAACCTCAGTTTGTCGCGCCGCCGGCACGCAATTTGCCAATGGTGCCGGTGGTGCTCTTGCCGGCGACGAGATCGACCAGCACGACGCGTCCGCCAGCCTTCTGCACCACATCGGCGCCAACCACGGTGTCGACCGTGTAATCGGCACCCTTGACCAGTATGTCGGGCAGCAAGGCCTCGATCAGCGCCAGCGGCGTATCTTCCTCGAACACCACAACCGCATCGACCGAGGCAAGGGCTGCGAGCACGCATGCGCGGTCGTGCTGGTCGTTGACCGGTCGCCCGGCGCCCTTCAGCCGCCGCACCGAGGCGTCGCTGTTGAGGCCAAGCACCAGCCGGTCGCACTGGCTGCGCGCCGCGTGCAAGAGACTGACATGGCCGGCATGCAGGATGTCGAAACAGCCATTGGTGAAGCCGACGCTGAGGCCCTCCTCCTTCCACGCCGCCACCATGCGCGCGGCCGATGTGGCATCGAGGATGGCGTCCTTGTGGGCGGTCGGCCCATGTGAGCGGAACAGCGCGCCGGTGAGTTCCTCGGCCGTCAGCCGGGCAGTGCCGCGTTTTCCGACCACGACGCCGCCGGCGGCATTGGCGATCGAAGCAGCCATGACGGTATCGGCGCCTACGGCCAACGCCAGCGCGAAGCTCGCGATCACCGTGTCGCCGGCGCCCGAAACGTCGAACACTTCGCGCGCCTGGGTGGCGATGTGGCGCGCCTCGGTCGGGCCGACCACGCTCATGCCCTTTTCGCTGCGCGTCGCGACGACGAAGTCGAAGCCGTGCGCCGAAATCAGCTGGCGCGCTGCAGCCACAATCTCGTCATCGGCGAACACCGCATGGCCGACGGCCTCGCCAAGCTCCTTGCGGTTGGGGGTGATGGCGGTCGCCCCGGCATAGCGCGCATAGTCGCGGCCCTTCGGGTCGACCAGCACCGGCTTTCCTGCCTCGCGGCAGATGGCGATCAGGTCGGCGGCGACACCGTCGAGCAGGATGCCCTTGCCGTAGTCGGACAGGATGACGATGTCGGCGCGCGTCAGCGCGGCGCGGAAATGCCTGATCAGACCGGCGCGCTCCGCAGCACCGAGCGGCTTGATCTCCTCTTCATCGAAGCGCAGCACCTGCTGGTTGAGCGCGCTGAAACGGCTCTTCGACGAGGTCATGCGGCCGCGCTCTTGCGCGAGGCCCGCCGTGTCGGCGCCAAGTTCCCGCAGCATGCGCACCAGGCTGTCGCCTGCCACATCGGTGCCGATCACCGAGACGGGAACAGCGGTAGCACCGAGCGAAACGATGTTGGCCACGACATTGCCGGCGCCGCCCATCGTCGAGGTCTCGCCGCGCCCGTGCAGCACTGGGATCGGCGCTTCCGGCGAGATCCGCTCGATGACGCCGTTGACGAAACGATCGAGGATGAAGTCGCCGACCACCAGCACGGTAGCCTGGCCGAACCGCGCAATGGCGCGGTGCAGGGGTTCGGGGGAAGGCGGATTGTGCTTGATCATGTCATCTGCGGCGCGCGGGAAAAGTCGATCTCAGATAGGTTACCTTGCTCGATTTACGAGGCCGGTCGTTCATGGCGAAGCCGATATACCGCAAATCCGTGCAGCGCAACGGCAAGGCATGGCCGCGACGGCCCGGTCAGCTCTTCTGCAAGGCGACATGGACGCCCAGCCCCACCAGCACCGCGCCGCCAGCCCGCTGCATCAGCCGCTGGGCACGGCTCGAACGCCGCAAGCGGCCAATCACGGCACCCGCCAGGAACACGCAGACGACATCGGCCGAAGAAAACATCAGATTGACGATCGTGCCCAGCACGACGAACTGCAGCCAGACCGGAAATGCCGCCGAGGCATCGATGAACTGTGGCAGGAACGCCATGAAGAAGATCGCCGTCTTGGGGTTGAGCACCTCGACGGTGATGCTCTCGAAAAAGGCACGTCGTGCCGATTTGCGCTCGATCGCCGGCAGCGCCACATCGCCCTCCACGCGCTTGCGAAACAGCGAGACGCCGAGCCAGATCAGATAGAGCGCGCCGACCAGCTTGACCGCCATGTAGAGCGTCGGCACGGCGTGAAACAGCACCGACAGCCCGGCGGCGGCGGCGAAAACATGCACATAGCCGCCCAGATGGATGCCAAGTGCCGCCGTCAGCCCGGACCAGCGGCCGCGCGCCATCGTCTGCGCGGCGGCATAGAGCATGGCCGGGCCCGGAATATAGGCGAAGATCGCCGTGGTGGCGAAGAACGCCAGGAGCAGTTCGGTCGACGGCATTATTGGTCCCTCACGATCATGCCTCTGTCCTGTCGGTTCAGTCCGCTCGCGGGATGGCTTTGGACCGACCCGTGCGGACAGCCGCGATAAAAGCGGACATGATTTTCTTATGGAATGATGGGCTGAATGCGCCGATGCGCGCACCCGGTTCGAAATAGGCTGACGTTTCTAGGATATCGTGGTTGTACTCATCGACGATGACCCAAAGAGGGATAGGGTCGAGGCCTGCGCGGCGGCGTTCAATTTCCGGGATGCTGGCGGCAATGCGATCGCGGCCCGGCTGCGTGGAAGTGATTGCAAGGATGAAGAGATTCGTACCGCCGGCTTTCCCAGGAAGGACGGCCACGAAGGCGACAGGCCGTGTCTTGCGGCCTTCGGTCTCGCCGTCTCCGTGTTGGCGATACCACAGATATGGATATCTCCAGACGTCGGCGGCGATGGGTCTAATCACCATCCAACTCCACCATGTATTCTTCAAGCATCTCGACATGTTCGGGTGGGGCGTCTTTGGTCGCGTAGACGCGGCGGCTATCGTTGACGAAGCGAGCTTCGTAGGTCTCTATGCTCATCAGGACGTATCTCGGCTTGTTGTGACGAGTGATGGAGACAGGCTGCTGGCTGGCTGCCGCGAGCACGTCTCCAAGATTCTGTTTCAGATCGGTCGATGGATAGCGCTTCATAGGCCACTCCGTTTTACACATAATAGACAAAATAGACAAAACAGACAAGCATAAGAAATGGCGATCGGGCGACCACTGCCTGCTTTATCGACAGCCCACCCTGCCTCCCTTATAAGGGCCGGAATCGGCAAGTGAAACGCGTATCAGGGCCAGCAACATGATCATCGTCACGGGCGGCGCCGGCATGATCGGCTCCAACATCGTCGCCGCACTGAATGCCGAAGGCCATGACGACATCCTTGTCGTCGACGACCTCACCGACGGCCACAAAACAGCCAATCTCGCCGACTTGCAGATCGCCGACTATCTCGACAAGGACGATTTCCTGCCCCGCATGGAGGCAGGTTCGCTCGGCCGCATCGAGGCCGTCTTCCACCAGGGCGCCTGCTCCACCACCACCGAGTGGAACGGCAAATTCATGATGGAGGTGAATTACGCCTTCTCGAAACGGCTGCTGCATGCAAGCCAGGTGCTGCGCGTGCCTTTCCTCTACGCCTCCTCGGCTTCCGTCTATGGCGGCGGCTCGGAGTTTCGCGAGGACCCGGCGCTCGAGCGGCCGCTCAACGTCTACGCCTATTCCAAGAAGCTGTTCGACGACTATGTCAGGCGAACGGTGTTCGATACCGACCACTCCCAGGTCGCAGGTTTGCGCTATTTCAACGTTTACGGCCCGCGCGAGGCGCACAAGGGAGCCATGGCTTCGGTCGCCTTCCATCTGTTCAACCAGGTCGAACGCGGCGAGAACCCGAAACTGTTCGGCGCCTATGACGGCTTCGGGCCTGGCGAACAAAGCCGCGATTTCATCCATGTCGGCGATGTCGCCGACGTCAATATGTGGCTGTGGAAGCGCGGCTCAAGCGGCATCTTCAATTGCGGCACCGGCCGCGCCCAGCCCTTCCGCGCCATCGCCGAAACGGTGATCGATACGCTGGGCAAGGGTGACATCGAGTTCATCGAATTCCCCGACCACCTCAAGGGCAGCTACCAGAGCTTTACGCAAGCTGATATGTCCCATTTGCGCACGGTCGGCTATAATGGCCAATTCCGGACAGTGGAAACCGGTGTCAGAGACTATGTCGAATGGCTGAAAGCCCAACGATCCTCGTGATCGGCCCACGCTGGGTGGGCGACATGGTGATGGCGCAGTGCCTGTTTTCGGCGCTGAAGGAGCTGCATCCCAACGCTGCCATCGATGTGCTGGCGCCGGCCTGGGCCGCGCCGCTGGTCAAGCGCATGCCCGAAATCCGCCAGCAGATCGACTTTCCGCTCAAACCCGGCGCTCTGGAATTCACCCATCGCCGCCGCTTCGGCCGCTTGCTGCGCGGCCGCTACGACGTGGCCTACATCCTGCCAGGAAGCTGGAAATCGGCGCTGATCCCGTTCTTTGCCGGCATTCCGCGCCGTGTCGGTCATCTGCGCGAAATGCGCTATGGCCTGTTGACCGACATCGTAGCGCTGCCCGACAGCATCAAACGACGCACCGCGCAGGCTTATTTCGGCCTCGCCCAGGGCGGCAGCTTCCGGGCGCCACGGCTGACCGTGGACACGAAAAACCAGGTTGATCTGCTCGACCGTTTCGGCCTGGCGCCGCAAAAATTCGCGGCACTGATGCCCGGCGCCGAATTCGGCCCGGCCAAGCGCTGGCCGAGCGAAAGCTATGCCGGTCTTGCCCGCGATTTCATGGACAAAGGCTTGAAGGTCGCGCTGTTCGGCTCGAAGAACGACCGCGACGTGACGGCGGAGATCGCAGCACTTGCCCCTGGCATCGTCGACCTCGCCGGGCAGACGCGGCTGGAGGACGCCATTGATCTGATCGCTGCCGCAAGGCTCGCGGTGTCCAACGACAGCGGGCTGATGCATGTCGCCGCTGCCGTCGGCACGCCGATCGTGGCCGTCTATGGCTCGACCTCGCCTGAGAACACGCCGCCGCTGGCCGAACATCGGGAGCTGGTCTGGCTTGGCCTGTCGTGCTCGCCATGCCACCAGAAAATCTGCCCGCTCGGCCACCTCAACTGCCTGAAGACGCTTGAAGTCGGCCAGGTCGCGGCGGCGGCGGGCCGCCTGCTGGAAATCCCGGCCGCGGCATGAAGGTGCTGATCGTCAAGACATCGTCGATGGGCGATGTCATCCACACCTTTCCGGCCGTCGAGGATGCCAGCCGCAACCGACCGGACGTGACCTTCGACTGGTGCGTCGAAGAGGCGTTCGCCGGCATCGTGGCGTTGCACCCGGCGATCGACAGAATTCACACGGTCGCCATCCGGCGCTGGCGCAAGACGCTGTTCGACGGCGCCACCTGGCGCGAAGCGGCCGGCTTGCGCCGCACCTTGCGCGATTGCCGCTACGACCTGGTCATCGATGCGCAAGGCCTGCTGAAATCGGCCCTGGTGGCAAGACAGGCGGGCTCGCCGATTGCCGGTTTCGACCGCTCCAGTGCGCGCGAACCTTCAGCGACGCTGCTCTACGACGTCACCTATGCCGTGCCACGCGACCTGCACGCCATCGAACGGACGCGACGGCTGTTCGGCCTGGCGCTCGGCTATCAGCCCGATCTTTCGACGCTGGCCTCCGGCATTGTGCCGCCGGCCGGCACTCTGGCCGGCATCGCCGGGAAAACCGCCTTCCTGCTGCACGGCACCAGCCGCGAAGACAAGAAATGGCCCATCCAGGATTGGATCGAAACCTGCCGCCTCGTTGTGGATCGCGGCATGACGCCGGTCACCACCTGGTCGAACGACCGCGAAAAAGCCGTGGCCGAAGCGATCGCCAGCGCTGTTCCGTCAACTGTCGTGGTGCCCAAATCACCGCTGGGCGAGATCGCCGCCATCTTGGGCCGCTCGACGCTCGTCATCGGCGCCGACACCGGGCTGACCCACCTCGCCAGCGCCTTCGGCCTGCCGACAGTTGCGGTGTTCCTGGCGACCGAGCCAGGCCTCACCGGCCCACGCGGACCCTATGCATCGACGCTTTTGGCGGTACGTGGAGGGCGTGTTGCGCCGACTGATGTGATGACGGAGGCTGACAGGCTGCTGGCCCTTAGGTCACAAGCGCCGGCATAGAACCTTTCAGAATTCGTTCTGGGGCATACTTAAAGTACGCACCGGAAGCGCAGAAAACCGCGCTAGTCGGCCGCCAGAGTAGAATTATCAAAGGTCCTAGATGAACTGCACCTGGACGATCTCGTAACCCCTTGCGCCACCAGGCGCGTTGACCTCGATGGCGTCGCCGACTTCCTTGCCGATCAGCGCGCGGGCGATCGGCGAGGAGATCGAGATGCGGCCGGACTTCACGTCCGCTTCCTGGTCGCCGACGATCCGGTAGGTCTTCTTTTCCTCGGTGTCCTCGTCGACCAGCACCACGGTGGCGCCGAACTTGACCTTGTCGCCGCTGAGCTTGCTCACGTCGATCACCTCGGCGCGCGCGATATAATCTTCAAGCTCGTTTACACGGCCCTCATTGAGGCTCTGCGCCTCTTTGGCAGCATGATATTCGGCATTCTCGGACAGGTCGCCATGCGAGCGCGCTTCGGAGATCGCCTCGATGATGCGCGGCCGCTCTTCCTGCTGGCGCCAGCGCAGTTCTTCCTTCAATGACGCGAACCCCTCGCCTGTCATCGGGACCTTGTTCATGATGCCTGCCTTTCCTGCTGCCACCCCCGCGTTTCGGGGGAAGCCTTGTCGATGGGTACAAAAAGAAAACGGTCCGACAGCCTCGGGCTAACGGAACCGTGTCACCGCAATTTCCCCGAATATAGCAATCTTCGCGGGTTTTTCACGCCCAAAAATCGGTTTTGCAAAAATCATCCCCGCTTTCATCAGTCGGGGGCGGCCAATGAGAGTGAGGGGTAACAAAAAAGCGGCCGCGATCGCTCACGGCCGCTTCGAATAGCCCTGGGCCCTGTTCAACTCCGCATGAAATGGTCGATCTGCTCAGCCAGCATGCCGTATTCGCGCGAGCCCTTGCCGGTCCGCTTCTCGATCTCCATCAACTGCTGCTGCGCGCCAGCGAGATCGCCGATCTGCAGATGCGCTTCACCGAGATATTCGCGCACCAGCGTGTAGTTGGGATCGATGCGCAGCGCTTCTTCGTAATAGCCGAGGCCGACGGTGACGCGGCCGGAATGGCGGTGCGAATAGCCGAGATAGTTGAGGATGCGCGGATCCTGCTTGTTGGCGGCGAGGCTGAGCACGGCGATCGCCTCGTTATAACGCCCGGCCATCGCCAGGTCGTGCCCGGCATAGTAGATGCTGTCGTCGTCCAGCATGCCTTCCTGGGGCGCGACGCACTTCTTCTTCTGCTTGTCCCAGACCATGCCCTTCTTGCATTGGGTAGTCGTATTAGTGTCGCCACCGCTGCCGGCGGCGAACACCGGAACGGCAAGGAACTGCAGTGCGACAAGGGCAGTCGCCGCCTGGATCAGCATTCTTTTATGCATCGAAGCCTCCTTGAGGGGTGAGAATGCCACACTAACGCCGGGCGGCTTACGTTTCATCCCGTAAAAATGCGTGCCGGAGAACATCAGGTGACGGATGCCGCAAATCCGCTATCATCGGCCAGGATTTCGGCACTTGGGAGACTGCTCGTGCAGCGGCGGCTTGAAAAGGACTGGGAGCTTTCGATCGGACCCGACACCGTGCGCCTGTTCATCCTCAAGGCCAAGGCGCTGAGCGCCGCCGTCAACGAAGACTATGCCGACGGCGCGGAGCACGAGGTCGAACTCGATGGCGAGTCCCATGCCAGCCATCACCATGACGGCCTTGCCGAGGAAAGCTCCGAGAATCTCACCGAGGAAGAGCTGCGCGAGCTGATCAACGACCTGAATGTCGATGAAGCAGCCGAACTGATCGCGCTGGCCTGGGTCGGTCGTGGCGACTACGACGCCACCGAATGGGCGGACGCGCTTGCCACGGCGCGCGAACGCGCCAACAAGCGCACCGCAAAATACCTGCTTGGCATGCCGCTGCTTGCCGACTGGCTGGAAGAAGGCCTGGAAGCGATCGGCGCGTAACGACGTGGTTACCGTTCGTGATGCGGCCAAGGCAACCTCCCGCCGTCAGCGCCGTTGAGGGCCATGGGGTCGATTGTCATTTCCCGAACAGGCAGGATTGCGTTGATCATGGCCGTCACGGCTCTGCTGGTGATGCCGGCCGACGCCCGACATCGCCATCGTCGTCACAAGCCGCTGACGCCGCGGGTGGAGCAGCCGCTGACACCGCGGGCCGACCAGCCTCTGACACCGCGGGGTGGACAGCGCCTGAAATCGCGGGGCAAACGGCAGCACACACCGAAGCAGACACAGCAGAAAACGCAGGAACAGCTGCCCTCGCCTGCCGGTATTCCGGTGCCCAGGCCCGGTATTCCGGTGCCCGGGCCCGGTATTCCGGTACCCGGGCCACGCCCGGCGGACGCTCCGAAGGCCGACGCTGCAAAGACGGACGAGCAGAAGACGGAAGGTCCAGAGACAACCGGAGCACCCGACCGGTTCAATGAAGAAAAATCTCATCAGAAAAAGCAGGCACGCCCCGAGCCGTCGACCTCGGAACCGTCAGCCGATACGCAAAGCGAGCCTGAGCCGCCGGCAGTTGCGCCGACGCCGACACCGAAACCTGACATCGAAGAAGAGCCCGAGGTTGAGCCTCCGATCGTCGTCCCGCAGCCGCCGCAAAAGCCCGCCGATGCAGGCGACAACAAGATGCTGCCCGATCCACGCTCGGCTGACCGGCCCGACGGGAAAATGCCCGCCGAGGAAGTCGCCTGCCGCGAACGGCTGAAGACGCTTGGCGTCGAATTCGAGGAGCACAAGGCGGAAAGCAATCCCGAAATCGGCTGCTCGATCCCTTACCCGATCGTGCTCAAGACACTCGGCAAGTCGATCGCCATCGCGCCGGGCACCGAGCTCAATTGCCCGATGGCCGAGGTGGCCGCGCGTTTTGCGGCAAATGTCATCCAGCCGGCCGCGAAAGCCGATTTCGGCGCCGATCTGAAATCGATCAGCCAGGCATCGGCCTTTGTCTGCCGGCCACGCAATGGCACACGAAAACTGTCGGAACATGCCTTCGGCAACGCGCTCGATATCGCCGGCTTCACGCTATCGGACGGCAAGAAGATCGAGGTCGGCCCGGCGCCGCCGGAGCAGGACGCCAAATTCCTCACCGCCGTGCGCAAGGCCGCCTGCGGGCCGTTCAAGACCGTGCTTGGACCGGGCGCCGATTCCGATCATTCCTTGCATTTTCATCTCGATCTCGAACCGCGCCGGCATGGCGGGACGTTTTGCCAGTGAGCGTGGTTGGCCGGGACCGCGTGCCGCAATTCGGCCGCAGGCATGAACGCGGGCGCTGAGTTTTCCTTTACCCTTGATCGTTAAAATGCCGGAGATCTGGGAATAGGATTCCGCCGATGGCCGGGACATTTCGCGCCGCCGCGATGGTTGTGCCCTTATCAAAACGCGCTGCGATGGTGGTCGCCGGCCTTGCCCTTGCGGCGCTTTCGGCCTGCAACACCGGCAGCGTGCTGTCGCTAGAACCGGCTGTCGACGTCGGCTCCCAGACGGCGGCCGTGCCGCAATACGCAGGCATGCAGAAGCTTGTTCCATCCAACCCCTACATGACGCAGGCCGCCTATCCGCGCATGGATGAACCGATGTCGCCGGTCGAGCAGATGCCTGCCAGCGAAACCGATTGCCGTCAGCAATTGAAGCGCCTCGACGTTGCCTTCACCGACCTGGCGCCGATCCACGAAGGCCAGTGCGGCATCGACTATCCGGTCAAGGTTTCGGCCATCGGCAACATCCAGATGAAGCCCGCCGCGACGCTGACCTGCGACATGGCCGCCACCTTTGCCGGCTGGACGAAGAACGAACTCGTTCCCTCCGCCCGCTGGCGCTATTTCTCCGGCGTCAAGACCATCCACCAGGGCTCCAGCTATTCCTGCCGCAGGATTGCCGGCGAAGGCGTGTTGTCGGAGCATGGCAAAGGCAATGCGCTCGACGTCATGAGCATCGAGCTCAACAATGGCGACGACATCGACGTGCGCAAGCCCGGCCTGTTCGCCTTCCGCACCCGCGGCTTCCTCAACAATGTGCGCGCCGACGGCTGCCAGTATTTCACCACCGTGCTTGGCCCCGGCTATAATTACGACCACCGCAACCATTTCCATTTCGACATTAAGAACCGCAAGAACGGTTATCGCGCCTGCCGCTAGGTCGATGCTGGGTGCCCTTTGCCGAAGTGCCACGACACCGCCTAAAGTGATGCCGGAACGTTTGAGCGGCATTCATGAGCCAACGAAGCCTTCGGCGACGCGTCACGATCTGGGTGGCGGCCTTCCTGGCCGCCTATCTGGCGCTCGCCTATCTCGCAGCACCCGAATTCTGGACATTCCGCGATCGCGGCTTTCGCACCCAACGCTTCGAGATGGTGACGCACACGCCGCAAGGCATTCCCGGCGACCCCATCAATGTCGGCCTTGTCGGCACGCAGAAGGAGGTGGTCCATGCCTTCGCCGTCGCCGGCTGGGACACCGCCGACGCCGTGACCCTGAAGACCGCGGTCGAGATCGGTGAAAGCGTGCTGTTCGACCATCCCTATCCAGATGCGCCGGTCAGCCGGCTGCTGTTCGACGGCCACGCCCAGGATCTCGCTTTCGAAAAGCCGGAGGGCCTCAGCGCCGACCGGCGTCATCATGTCCGCTTCTGGCAGACCGGTGCGACCGGCGATGACGGCCGGCCGCTGTGGCTGGGCTCGGCCAGCTTCGATCGCGGCGTTGGCCTCAGCCACGACACCGGCGCTGTCACCCACCATATCGGCCCCGACATCGACGCCGAACGCGATTTCCTGATGCGCGATCTGGCTACCGCCGGCACGCTGATTTCGACCGGCGACATTGCAGGCATTGGCGCAACGACCACCGGACGCAATGGCGGCGGCGACCCTTATTTCACCGATGGCGAGGCGATTGTCGGCGTGCTCAAACAGTAGATCGCGCGGGCCCTGCAAGCTGAGACGATCCGGCGGTTTCAAAAGGGAGGTTCTGATGTTCGACGCGGAAAGTGTGGTGGATAGCTACTGCAAGGCCTGGTTCGACCCGGAGCCTGAAGAGCGTCGCCGGCTGTTGCTCGCCTCATTCGAACCGGAAGGCACATACATCGATCCGACGGTGCATATCTCCGGAGCCGAGGCGCTGCTCCATCATATCGATCAGGTCGTGAAAGCCCGTCCGGGCTTCTGGCTCGAACGAACGACCTCGGTCGATGTCCATCATGACTTCCTGCGTTTTGGCTGGGTGCAGAGAGGCGAAAACGGATTTCGAGGTGCCGACAGCATGGATATGTGCCGCGTTTCCAAGCAGGGAAAGCTGTCGCTGGTCGTGGGCTTTTTCGGACCCTTCAGACCAATGCCAAATCCCTGACGGTCCCTCACCGTCGCTGATGCCGCCTGACCGAAATACCGGTCATTTCTCAAAAAACACGCCGGACTATTTTCGAAGACCGCGCGGCAATGCTATTGACCGCTCATGCTATACGTTGAAATCGCTATCGTGGTCGTACTCATCTGCGTGAACGGCCTTTTGTCGATGTCCGAGCTTGCCATCGTCTCATCACGCCCAGCCCGGCTGAAAGCGATGATCGACCGCGGCGTCAATGGCGCCGGCCGTGCGCTTGAGCTTGGCTCGAATCCCGGTAAGTTCCTGTCCTCGGTGCAGATCGGCATCACCCTGGTCGGTGTGTTGTCCGGCGCCTTCTCCGGTGCCACGCTCGGCGAGCGGCTGGCGCAGTTCCTGGCCTTGACTGGCATCCGCGAGACCGTTGCCGATCCGCTCGGCGTCGGCATCGTCGTTGCCATCATCACCTATTTCTCGCTGATCGTCGGCGAGCTGGTGCCCAAGCAGATCGCGTTGCGTGACCCTGAAAGGGTCGCCGCCAGGGTCGCTCCGGTGATGACCATCCTTGCAACCGTCTCGGCGCCGCTGGTCTTCCTGCTCGACTTCTCCGGCCGCGCCATCCTGTGGCTGCTCGGCCAGCGCGGCGAAAGCGAGGAGAAGGTCACCGACGAGGAGATCAAGATGCTGGTCGCCGAGGCCGAGCATCACGGCACCATCGAATCCGACGAGCGGCGCATGATCGCCGGCGTCATGCGGCTTGGCGACCGCGCCGTGCGCGCGGTGATGACGCCGCGCACCGAGGTCGACTGGATCAATCTGCAATCCGACGAGGCGGCCATCCGCAAGCTTTTGATGGAAACCCAGCATTCGCGCCTGCCGGCCGGCGACGGCGGCGTCGATGTCATGGTCGGTGTCGTCCAGACGCGCGACGTGCTGGCGGCAATGCTTGCCGGTCGCGTGCTCGACCCGCGCAGGCACGTGCGCGCCGCACCCATCGTCTACGATCAGGCCGACGCACTGGATGTGCTTTCCAAGCTCAAGGAATCCGACGTACCGATGGCGCTGGTGCATGACGAATACGGACATTTCGAAGGCATCGTCACCCCGGCCGACATCCTCGAAGCCATCACCGGCGTGTTCCGGGCGGACACCGATGCCGGCGATGAGGAAAACGCGGTCAAGCGCGAGGACGGCTCATGGCTGCTCGCCGGCTACATGCAGGCCGACGAGATGGCCGACATTCTCGGCATCGACCTGCCGGAAAACCGCGACTACGAGACCGTCGCCGGCTATGTGCTGGCACACATGCACCATCTGCCGGCGACCGGCGAACGCGTCGACGCGCAAGGCTGGCGCTTCGAGGTGGTCGATCTCGACGGCCGCCGCATCGACAAGCTGATAGCCACCCGGCTGCCCGGTGCTCACCGCGAGGCGGTGCGCTGACTGTCGACGCGATGTGCCGCATTCGCTCTATCGTTCCCAGAAGGGCTTGGCGATCTCTCCCTCGACCTGCCGTATCGTCAGACCGATATCGTCGATCAAATGGGGATTGTCCTTCGACATTTGCCTGAGTTGCCAGCGAAAGCGTACCCGCTCGCGCCAGGTCCGCTCGCGCAAGGTCTCGACAATGCTTCGCAGGATCGTCAGAAGCCGACGCGACGCCGGCCCCACGGGCGTTCCCGGCCGCGCTACACAATGCGGGGCCGATGCAAGGGTCTTGGTCATGGCAACCTCCATATGGTTTGAGGGCCGGAGGGCTCTCGAAAGAGGTTGAATTCTGCGCGATACGAACGGCGCCGTAATTAAGCCCTCCCAAATAGTTCTCAAAACTTCCAAACCGGCTAGAACAGTTCACCGGTTCACGGAACCGGCAAACTGCTCTAACTCTTTGTTTTGACGCAATTCCGGACGGAAAACCGTTTCACACTTTTCCTGGAATTGCTCTATAGATGCGCCCTATGCAGGGATCGCGTTTTGCCTTTGGTCCGTTCGTGCTTGATCCGAGTGCGGGAACGCTGCTTCGGAACGATGTCCCCGTTGCCGTTGGCTACCGCGGGCTAAGTCTGCTTGCGGCGCTCGTCGGACGGCCCGGCGAAATCTTGGGGAAGGCCGAGTTGATGGACGCGGCGTGGCCGGGCACGGCCGTCGAGGAAGGCAACCTCACCGTCCAGATCGCGCAGCTGCGCAAGCTGCTTGGCCCGCCCGGGGATGGCAGTGATGGGGGCGGTGAATGGATATCCACCGTTCCGCGCGTCGGCTACCGCTTCACGGGAGTCGTCGAACAGCTCGGCAGCGCGAAGCGAAAATCTCTGCCGCTGCCCGACAAACCGTCGATAGCCGTGCTGCCCTTCGTCAATTTCAGCAACGATCCCGAGCAGGATTCCTTCGCGGATGGGTTGACCGAGGACCTGATCACCGACCTGTCCAGGATCTCCGGCCTATTCGTCATCGCTCGCAACTCGACCTTTGCCTACAAAGGAAAGGCGATGGACGTGCGCGAGATCGCCGGGGATCTTGGCGTGCGTTACCTGCTTGAGGGCAGCGCAAGACGTGCCGCGGATCGCGTGCGCATCAACGCCCAGCTGGTCGATGCGGTGAGCGGCGAACATCTATGGGCGGAACGCTTCGATCGCAGCCTGGAGGATATCTTTGCCGTTCAGGACGAGGTCACGGCCAAGATCGTCGAGGCGTTGCTTGGCCGGCTGCGCGCGCCGCTGCCGCGCAATCGGCCCCAAAATCTCGAGGCCTACGACCTCTGCGTGAGGGCGCGCAAGCTGATCGATGATTCGCCGCAGACGGCGCGAGAAGCGCATCTCATGCTCACGCGCGCGGTATCGCTCGATCCGGAATATGCCGAGGCCTATCGCTGGCTTGCCATGAACCATTGGATGGGATGGGTGCATTGGGGCGAACCCATTGAACCAAACCGTAGCCTTGCTTTGGAGCTGGCGCGCAAGGCCGTGGCGATCGATCCCAACGATGCCGGCTGCCACTGGGTCCTTGCCAACCTGCTAGCCTATGAACGCCGCTTCGCCGAGGCGGATGCGGAATTCGCCAAGGCGTTCGAGCTCGACCCGAACGAGGCCGACGCCTGGGCAACATTGTCCGACATCGCGGTCCTGGCCGGGCAAGTCGAAGAGGGCCTTGAGCACATTCGCAAGGCGTTCCGGCTGAACCCGTTTCCGGCAAGCTGGTACTATCTGACGCTCGGCGCTGCGCAATACGCGGCGCGCGAGTACGAAGCCGCCATCGAGACACTGCGCAGGGACGAGACCTATCGCACAAGCTCACGCCGTTTCCTTGCGGCAAGCCTTGCGCAACTCGGACGGCTCGACGAGGCGCGCGCGGAGGTCGAAATGTTCCTCATCAGCAACCCGCATTTCACAACCCGCCACTGGGTCATGACGGAGCCGTTTCGCGACGCCGCCATGCAGGAGCATTTCGTCGATGGCTTCCGCAAGGCCGGTCTTCCGGAATGACGCGCCGGCGTGACCCGATGGGGTTCCCTGGCGGGACGACTTGCGTCCTCAAACCGCCGCCTCGATTGGCTCGGCAAGCCTGGGATTTGCCCGCGCGGCGATCAGGCAGCCGGCGACGATCAGGCATGCTCCAGTCAGCGTGGTCCAGGTCGCCTCCTCGCCGAAGAAGAACCAGCCAAGTGCTACCGCCCAGATGAAGGCCGAGTATTCCGTCGGGATCAGATATTGCGCTTCGGCGCGGGCGTAGGACCAACTCATCAGGAATTGGCCGGCTAGCGACAGTACCGTCACCCCGGCCAGCGGAAGCCAAAGATCGGCCGGCAGGGCGACGGCGAGCCACGGCGCTGCGAGGCCGAGGATGATCGCAACGAAAAGGTTCTGGAACAACATGATCTCGATTGGCTTGGCCAACTGCGCCTGTTGCCGGGCAAGGATCAGATTGTAGCCGTAGAACACCGTCGATACGAGCACCGCTGCCGTGCCGAGCATGGCATCCTGCGAATAGCTTGCCTGCCCGAACTGGCCGGCCATGATGATCGCGACGCCGGCGATACCGGCCAGCGATGCCCAGACAGCCTGCCGGCGGATTCGTTCGCCCAGCAGCAGCGCGGCGAGGAAGAGCGCAAACAAGGGCGCGACGAAGCTGAGCCCAATCGCTTCCGCGAGCGGAAGCCTGGCGAGCCCCCAAAAGAAGGATATCAGGACGATGCCGACAATTGCGGCACGCAGCGCATGCAGCCTCAGCACCGGAAGGGTTGGCTTCGAGCGCGGCCCCGCCGACCAGGCCGCACCCGCGACGACAGTCGCGACCATGCTGCGCCACAGCACCGTGTTGTAGACGCCCACGGCAATGACCAGGGTCTTCATCGCCGCATCCATCCCCGACAGCAGGAAGATCGCGAGCGCGCATACGAGCACCGGGATCATCGGGGAAACGGCGCCGGTCAGGCTGGATGTCTTCACGGCTACACTCATGTGACGGATTGCAGCCGGATATCTCAAGGCAAAGGGCGGGACCAGATGGCAGGACCGCGCATATGGAGGTCCAATCCCGATTGACGTCACGTCCGCCGCGGCGCCAAGGCACCAGCACCACTTTCCCCGTCGAGCGGCGCTCTTCCAGCAGCCGATGCGCTTCGCCGCGCCGTGCAGCACTCTTCCACCATGTGCCGGCACTCTTGCTGCGCGCCGGCGAGGCTGGATGCGATCTCGTCGTGCCGTGCGCTTCCCCCGCGGATGCCAGCCTCTATTGCGAAGCCAGTCATTCTCTTGCCGGCCAGTCGCGCAGAAGCGTAATCCCGAACTTCGGCGCGGCTACCTTGAGCCGTTCGATATCGGCGGGTGACGGCGGCCCGGCCACCTCTCCCTCACGCAGTTCGCGGCCACCTTCGGCGAGAAACTGCTCGAATCCGCTTGGCGTGCCTACCAGGATGTAGCGGACTGGCTGATTGCCAGGGTTCATGAGCTGGTGCGGTACGCCGCGTTTCAAAAACATGCTCTCGCCCGCCGACAGCGTTTTCGGCTCGCCATCCACAATCGCGGTCAACTGCCCTTCGATGACGTAGACCGTCTCGTCGTCGTTCGCATGAACATGGATCGGCGTCTTCGTCTGCCCGTCACTTCTGTTTTCGAGGAGACAAAGCAGACCTTCCGTCTGTTTGCCGGAAACCAGTTGCTTCATGACGACGCCTGCGAGCACAAATTCTTTCGATTCGAGATCTGTCATTGGTTCAACCCTGCCCGACATCATGTCTCAGCGAGCGAGCCGGTCAGGCACCAGATATGCTTCACGGCTCGATTCTCTGCGCACCTCCGAAGGTCTCACCCCGAAATGCTGGCGAAACGCGCGGTTGAACGTCGACAGATCGCCGAAGCCGGCGCTGTAGGCGATAGCGCCGATCGTCAGACCGGCATGGCGCGGGTCGGCCAACCTACGGTGAACCTCGGCGAGACGCTGGCCGCGCACGAATTTCGACAATGTCGTGCCTTCGGTCTCGAACAGCTTGTGGATGTAGCGCGGCGTAACGCCTTGACAACGTGCCAGCGTGGCGGCCGACAGATCTCCGTCCCCGAGATTTTCTGCGATATGGGCCTTGAGCATGCGCAGCCGCGCGGCCCGCAGGCTGCGCCCCTTTGCTATCTCAGCGGCGTCACGCGTCGCTCCGACCGCCAGGGCGCAGAGATCTTGAATATGCGTCGCGACAGCATGCTGTAATTCCGGTGTGCTCAGCGCGCGCTCGTCTTCAAGAATATCGAGATATCGCACCAGCAGTCGCAGCACACTCGCGTCGGGCGGCAGTGGCCGTAAGAACGCGTCCTCGACGCCAGGAGCCCGCGCCGTCAACAGCTTGCGTGGCACTGCAACGCTTGAGAACCGCGCCGGCCCCGGCAAGACCATCCTGCTGGTGTCGGCGTTGGACGAGAGGAGGCCGGCGCCGGGTTCCACGGTTGCCTCCCGGCCGAGTTGAGAGACGACACGCTGGCCAACCTCGTGGACATGCAGGATGACGTCGTCATTGCCATCGGACAGAAGTTCGCGGGTTCGATGGGCCTCGCCCCCCGCGGTCACTGTCATCCGCATGACGCTGATGCCCTGGCTGTTGTCCGAGATATTGGCGCTGCCCAGCGTGTAACCCGCCATCTCGACATGGAACTGGCCATCGGATGACCACGGAGGAGCAAGCACGCGCCGCGCCACCGGGCGGCCGAAGGTTTCGTTCCATCTCAGTAGCCGTTGTCGTGGCGGGAGATTTTTCGTCGAGAAACGGAACGAGGTGATTTCATTGGATGTCATCAGGCTCTCCACGGCCGCTCTGCCAGAATTGCGCCGCGCTCATGCCTTCAGTCCACCCCGACGCTATCTTGTCCATTGCCGGTCAAACGCCGAATGGGCCCACCGGTTCCCCCATCGGGACGGAGTTCACTTTTCCCCAAAACTCCGTTCGCTCCTGCCCAAGAGCCACCAGCCGGCATCCCCTATCGTGCTTTCACCGTGGCGCGGCTGAAAAGCGCGACGCCGAATGCCTGTTATCGGATTTATCAGGCTGTTTGCCCGAATGAGGAGAAAGGACATGGACGCAAGCATCAGTGCGGCAGTGAGGGCGGAAACCGCGGAGCAGGCGAAAGCCGTCGAGCCGTCGCCCGATCGCATCATGCGGCTGGGCTTCGGTTTTCGCGGCGCGAAGGCGCTTCTGAGCGCCGTCGAACTCGATCTCTTTTCCCATCTTGCCGTGGCGCCGCTCGATGGCGAAACGCTGCGACAGCGCCTCGGGCTGCATCAGCGAGGCGCGCGCGATTTCTTCGATGCACTCGTCGCATTGGGAATGATAGATCGATGCAGCGGTATCTACAGCAACACGCCGGAGACGGATTTCTATCTCGATCGAAGCAAGCCTTCCTACATCGGCGGGATACTTCGGCTGGCCGATACGATGGTCTATCCGGTGTGGAATTCGCTGACCGAAGCACTGAGGACGGGCGAACCGCACAGCGGGATCAAGGACGGCCAGGACCTGTTCGACTTCGCCTATTCCGACCCGCCTTCGCTGGCCCGGTTCGCGCAAGGAATGACCGGTTCCAGCCTCCCCGTCGCGACGGCACTCGCACAGTGTTTTCCGTGGACCGACTATCGAACGTTCATCGATGTCGGCGCCGCCGAGGGAGCGGCCGCGGTCGAGATCGCCAAGGCTCATCCGCACCTCACCGGCGGCGGCTTCGATCTGCCGAAAATGCAGCCCCTGTTCGAGGCCTATGTACAATCTCGCCGCGTCGAGGATCGGCTCCGATTCCATGCGGGCGATTTCTTCAGCGAACCACTGCCGTCGGCCGATGTCCTGGTGATGGGACAAATCCTCCACGACTGGGGCCTGAAAGTGAAGCAAGAACTCCTCTCCAAGGCATTTGCGGCGCTTCCGAACGGCGGCGCGCTCATCGTCTATGACCAGATGATCGACGACGAGCGGCGCGAGAACGCCGCCGGCCTGCTGATGAGCCTCAACATGCTGGTCGGGACACGCGGCGGCTTCGACTACACCCACGCCGACGCAACCGGATGGATGCGCTGCGCCGGCTTTGGCGACGTGCGCCACGCGCCCCTGACAAGCTCCCATTCGATGATCGTGGGGCGCAAGTAGCCGCGCCTCGAGCGGCCGATACCCGAAAGGAGAATGAGATGAACGATCCCAATTTCGATCCGCAGCAGCCGAACGGCCACTCCGCAACCCGCACAGACTCGCGCCCTTATGCTCTGGGCTATTCCGAGGGTGAATTCATGCGGCTGCAGAAACAGGGAGAATTCTTCAGCGATCTGACCGAGGACATGATGCGGCGGGCCGGCATCGAGGAAGGCATGCGCGTGCTCGACATCGGCTGCGGTGTCGGCGACGTGTCGCTGATCGCCGGGAGGCTGGCCGGGTCCTCTGGCAAGGTGCTCGGCATCGACCGCTCGGCGGATGCCGTCGCCATCGCGCAACGCCGCGCAGCCGAGGCCGGGCAATCCAATTGGATGCGGTTTGCGATAGCCGATATCGAAACGTTCTCGCCGGAGGGCACCTTCGACGCCGTGATCGGTCGCCTGGTGCTGATGTATTTGCCCGATCCTGCCGAGACGCTGCGGCGGCTGTGCCGGCATCTGCGCCCGGGCGGCGTCGTCGCCTTTCAGGAACTGGTCATGCCGATGGCAAGGAGCAATCCCGACGGGCCACAATTTCGCCGGTGCATCGAATGGATCATGGGCACTTTCGATCGGGCGGGGTTCGAACTCGAGATGGGTAGCAAGCTGTTCGCCACGTTTGTCGCCGCCGGACTGCCGGCGCCCCAGATGATCGCGTCAAGCCGAACTGAAGGTGGCCCGCATTCCCTCGTCTACGACTATCTCTCCGGCGTTGTGCGCAGCCTCCTGCCAATGACCGAGCAGGTCGGCGTTGCCACCCCGGCAGAGATCGCCATCGATACGCTGGCCGAGCGGCTGCGAGAGGAAGCCATCCAGCACAACGCATGCATCATGTTGCCACCCTTTGTCGGCGCCTGGACGACAGTGCCGAAATAGACCGCGCGTCGCGAGGACTGGAGCCTGGCATGACCCAATGGATCGAACCCATCGGCTATGCGGCGTCACTTGCCGTCTTCGCCTCTTTCTGCGTCACCGAGATGTTTCCGCTGCGCTGCTTCGCCATCGCCAGCAATGTGTTGTTCATGGCTTACGGATTTCTCGAGCGGCTTGCGCCCGTGCTCCTGCTGCACACGGTGCTTCTGCCCATCAATATCGTCCGATTGATCCAGCTTCGTCAGCCGGGACTGTGGCGGAAAACGACGGCGATCTTCCGAGAGACGCGACAGCGCTGACAGAGGCTGCTCAACCGAAGGAGATATGGAATGCCGGAACCAGCATTTTCGGAAAACCGCATGATATCAGGCCAACTCGGCCATATTGTCGATCCGCATGGCGTCCAGGCCATCGACATCATGGGACCTACGATCCAGTTCCTGACCGAACCTGGGGAGGAAGACAATTCCCCGTGCCTCATGCGGGGCACAATTCCGCCCGGCGTGATCGTGCCGCTTCACAGCCATCCGGATCTCGAGACCTTCATCCACGTTTCCGGTGAGTTGGAAGGGCTTTCAGGATCGGCCGTGCTCTTCGATTGGATCCGCATCAAGCCCGGCGATATTTTCCATGTGCCGGGCATGGCCATGCACGCCTTTCGAAACCTGTCCCATCAGCCGGCGGTCTCAAACATCGTCACGACTTCCAGGATGGCCAAATTTTTCAAGGAAATCGGCACGCCGGTCGTGGCTGGAGCGCCACCTGTCCCTCCCTCCGAAGCGGCTCTGCGGCACGTCATGGAAACCGCAACGAGATACGGTCACTGGAACGCCAACCCGCGAGAAAACGCCAGGGTAGGGATATGTCTGGCGCCGGAGTTTGGACAACACTGGCATGGACGACAGGCGTCGTCCGAGGTGGCCTCAAATTCATAATCCCCCCGCGTTACGCTCGTTCTCGCCGATCGCATCATCCGGTCAAGACAGGCGCGGGAGGCGCACGCCTCTGACAATTGAAAAGGGCGGCGCAAGCGCCGCCCCGGATCCTTGGGAGGATAATTCAAACCGGCGGTCAGGCCGCCTTGACTTCCTCGGCGACGGCGTCGGCCTGGCGCGCTGCCTTGAGTACCTTGGCCCACCACGCAACGTCGTTGACCAGCGCGGTCGCGGCCTGGTTCAGATGCTCGAGATCTTCCAGCTTCTTCTCGCCCTGGCGGACGGCAAGGAAATCGCCCCAGGCGATATGGACGGCGGACTTGACCGGCGCCATCTGCAATTCGACCGCATGAAGGCGGAGCTGTTCGACGGCGCGAGAGCCGCCGACGCTGCCATAGCCGACGAAGCCGGCCGGCTTCTTGTTCCACTCATTGGCCGCGTAATCGATGGCGTTCTTCAGCACCGCCGTCGGACCATGATTGTATTCGGCGGCGGTGAAGATGAAGCCATCGAATTCGGCGACCTTCTTCTGCCAGCGCTGTGCCACTTCATTCGTCGACGGCACCCAGGCAGAGGATGCGACCTCGTCGAAGAAAGGCAGCGGGAAGTCGCGCAGGTCGACGACTTCGACGTTGATGTCGGCATGTGACTTGGCGATCTTGGCGATCCATTCGGTCGGCACATCGGCGAAACGCGCGGCGCGTGTCGAACCGATGACAATGGCGATTTTGGGTTTGGACATGAAGGGCTCTCCTTGCAGTACTGGTATCGTTTGGATACCGGCGCTATATGAGATACTGTCAACTCGAGACGCAAGGAGGCACCTTTTTGTTACTGAGGCACCCGCACCGCACCGAGGACTGTCGCGCCATCTCGGAAATCCTGCAGCGCGTCGGCGACAAATGGACCGTTCTGGTCGTCGGCAAGTTGGGCGACGGACCGCTGCGCTTCAACGAGTTGCGCGCAGCCGTCGGCGGTATTTCACAGAAGATGCTGACCACCACCTTGCGCGGGCTGGAGCGCGACGGCTTCGTCACCCGCACCGTATTTCCGACCATTCCGCCGCGTGTCGACTATGAGCTGACCGAGCTCGGTCACGAGTTGCTGATTCCGGTCAGTGCGCTGGGCGAATGGGCGCGCAAGAACACTACACGCGTTAGAGCGGCACGTGAAAAATTCGACAGTGTGCATGCCTGAGACCCTTGCATGGCAAGGAATCCGGAGTTTCGCGGTGAGCGAAATTGCCCGTCGACAAATGAACTTCGCGCTTCTCTAAGCGAGGCCCCGCAATTTTGTCTTGGGTGCCTGAGGCCGACCAACGCACGCGCCACTCTGACGACGACAATCGCATACCAAAGACAACCATTTCAGGTTCTTGGCGCCATGCCCTCGCAAGGCGCCGGGCTGCAGATCGTGCATGTCGCGGCTGGCTCCCTAACGCCCACATTGCCATGCAAGCAGGTGGTGGACGGAAGGTCTTCTTTGACTGCGGCATAGGCGGTTACGCCAAGCAGGCAGGCCACCGCGACCAAGGCTGCCACAAGCCAGCTGTTCAGCATATGTTGACGCATTGTTTCTCCCCCAACGCCCGCAGAATCGGGCCAGGAGGCAACCATTGGATGTCGCGAAAACGCGTCCCCCGCATGGGCGATGTTACAGGCGGTGTTACAAATGACTAAGCTTGGAAGAACCGGCTTCCGTCAGCCTTCGGCGGGAACCGCTTTCGGCTTGCCTTCGCCGTCCAACGCCACCATGACGAAATCGGCATGAGTGACCTTTTCCATCAGATCGGAGAGGTAGCGCTGCGCCCAGGCTTCGACCTTGAGCGTCATCGAGGTGCGGCCGACGCGCTCGACATGGGTGTAGATGCACAGCGTGTCGCCGATCTTCATCGCCTTGGCGAAAGACATTTCCTTGACCGCCGCCGTCACCACCCGGCCCTTGGCGCGCTCAGCGGCGCGGATGCCGCAGGCCAGGTCCATCTGCGCCATCACCCAGCCGCCGAAGATGTCGCCGGCTGCATTGGCATCCGAAGGCATGGCCAGCGTGCGCAGCGTCAGGTCTCCGATCGGCCGTCCATCCGCGTAGTGCACCATGGGGAAAATCCTTCGAGACCGGTTGCCCTCGATCCCGTAACGTCATGGCGCCGACAGGTCAACGCGACCACAGCCCGACTGCCCCCGGCGAAGGCTCACGTGACTGCTAAAAATAACGCTCAAGGTTCGAGCGAATGCGATCGAGCACGCTGTCCCCGGAAAGGTCGGGAGAGAATTCCTTGCCCGTGATCGCCTCATAGGCCTGCGCATAGACCCGCGAAGCCTGTTCGACGATCTCGTCCGGTATTTCAGGTATGGGGTCCTTGTAAGGATCGCACCGGGCCGAGACCCACGAGCGGATGAAATCCTTGTCGAAGCTCTCCGGCCTGCTGCCGCTGGCGAGCGCCTGTTCGTAGCTCGCCGCAATCCAGTACCGGCTGCTGTCGGGCGTATGGATTTCGTCGGCGAGAATGATGGTCCCGTTCTTGTCGGTGCCGAATTCATATTTGGTATCGGCGAGGATGAGGCCGCGCTCGGCGGCGCGCTGCTGGCCGCGGGCGAACAGCCGCAAGGCATAGTCCGATACGGTATCCCACTGCGCCGGCGTGAGCAGGCCCTGTTCAAGGATCTCGGCTTTGGACAGAGGCTCGTCGTGACCACCATGCGAAGCCTTGCTGGTCGGCGTGATGATCGGCTCAATCAGTTTTTCATTGTCGCGCAGGCCGTCCGGCAGGCGCATACCATACATCTCCCGATCGCCGCGCCGGTACCTGGTCAGGATCGAGGTGCTGGTGGTTCCCGCCAGATAACCACGCACGACGATCTCGACCGGCAGGATGTCGAGCGTTGTGCCGACGACGACGTTTGGGTCGGGGTATTCGAGAACATGGTTCGGGCAGATATCGGCGGTTTCCTCGAACCAGTACCGAGCCGTCTGGGTGAGGATCTCTCCCTTGTATGGGATCGAAGTCAGGATGGTGTCGAAGGCGCTGAGGCGATCGGTGGCGATGATGATGCGCCTGCCGTTCGCCAAATCGTAGTTTTCGCGGACCTTGCCGCTGTAGTGGCCCGGCAGTTCGGGAATGAACGCGTCAGGAAGGGTCCGCATATGATTTCCTGCCTTCCGCAGATTGGCCAGAGCACGATTCCGAAAAGCTGCAGACTTTTCGGAAAAAATCATGCGCCAAAATAATGCCATCGCATAGGCCGTCGAGCCGGTGCATATCAAGCGCGATTGTCGGGAATCCCCGCAAACCCGACCAGTTCGACGGTCGCTTTTTTCACAACTGATGCCGGATGGCGCGGCGACGCGGTCAACCTGTCACGTCTAGGCTGCGGCCAGATTTCCGGAGCCAACCAGACCCATCATGCAGACCTATGATTTCATCATCGTCGGCTCCGGCTCGGCCGGCTCGGTCCTGGCCGATAAACTGTCGGCGTCGGGGCGCTTTTCGGTGCTGGTGCTGGAGGCCGGCGGCACCGACCGCCGCTTCTACGTGCAGATGCCGCTGGGCTACGGCAAGACCTTCTTCGATCCTGATGTCAACTGGAACTACAAGGCCGAGCCGGACCCGGGCCTCGCCGGCAATGCCGACCACTGGCCGCGCGGCAAGCTGCTCGGCGGTTCGAGTTCGATCAACGCCATGGTCTGGATCAGGGGCGCGCGTGAGGATTTCGATGCCTGGGCGGCCGCCGGCAATCCCGGCTGGGGCTATGACGACCTGCTGCCCGCCTTCAAGGCGCTCGAGGACAACCAGGCCGGCGCTGATGCATGGCGCGGCACGGGCGGTCCGCTGCATGTCACCGACTGTTCGAACGCCGTCCATCCGCTGACCAAGCGCTATCTCGCCGCCGGCCAGCAGGCCGGCCTGCCGTTCAATCAGGATTTCAACGGTGCCGCCCAGGAAGGCGTCGGCATCTACCAGATCTCGACCCGCGACGGCCGCCGCATGTCGGCGGCGCGCGCTTTCCTGCGCCCGGCAATGAAACGCGCCAACGTCCGCGTCGAGATGAATGCACTGGCGACCAGGGTGTTGTTCGAGGGGAAGCGCGCCGTTGGCGTTGAATATCTGCAGAACGGCGAGACGAAGACGGTGCTCGCCGGCCGCGAGGTCATCCTGTCGGGTGGTTCGGTCAACTCGCCGCAATTGCTGCAGCTGTCCGGGGTCGGCCCCTCCGCCCTTCTTGGGAGCCTGGGCATTCCCGTCGTCCACGCCAACGAGAATGTCGGCGCTCATCTGCAGGACCATGTCGGCATCAACTACACCTTCAAGGGCCGGCTGCCGACGCTTAACCAGACGCTGCGCCCCTGGTGGGGCAAGCTGCTGGTCGGCATGCAATACATCCTGACGCGTTCGGGCCCGCTGTCGCTGTCGATGAACAATGCCGGCGGCTTCTTCCGCACCGACCCGGCGGCCAGCCGCCCCAACATGCAGCTCTATTTCCAGGCCTTCTCGACCGTCATTCCAAAAAGCGGCGAACGCCCGATCCTGACGCCCGACCCGTGGCCGGGTTTCTCCATCGGCCTGTCCAACTGCCGCCCGTCGAGCCGTGGCGAGATCATGATCCGCTCCAGCAATCCGCGCGACTACCCCAAAATTGTCGCCAATGCCTACTCCACCAATGCCGATGTCGAAGAGATGCTGGCGGCGGTGAAATTCGTGCGCAAGATCGCCTCGATGCCCGCAATGGCCGAGATCATCGAGGAAGAGGTGCTGCCCGGTCCATCAATCACCTCGGACGCCGACCTAGTCCAGGATTTCAGGAAGCGCTCCGGCACCGTCTATCACCCGGTGTCGACCTGCCGCATGGGGCCTGATCCCGCGCGCGCCGTCGTCGATCCGCGTCTCAAGGTGTACGGTGTCGAAGGCTTGCGCATCATCGACGCCTCGATCTTTCCCGACAACATCACCGGCAACACCAACGCCGCCTCGATCATGACCGGTTGGAAGGGCGCCGAACTGGTTCTGGAGGACCAAGAATGAAGATCACCGACGTCAAGACCTGGGTAGTCGGCAACCCGCCACCCGGCATCGGCGGCAAGTATTTCATCTTCGTCAAGCTGACCACCGATGGCGGCGTCGTCGGCTATGGCGAGGCCTATAACGCCACCTTTTCCGCCCATGTCACGGCGAAAATGATCGAGGACATGGCCGAGCGCTACCTCGTCGGCCGCGATCCGCACGACATCGAGAACTTCTTCCGCCGTGCCTATTCCTCCGGCTTCACCCAGCGCCCCGACGTGTCCGGCATGGGCTGCTTCTCGGCGCTGGAAATGGCCTGCTGGGACATCATCGGCAAGGAAGCCAACAAGCCGGTCTACAAACTGCTCGGCGGCCAGGTGCACGAGACGCTGCGCACCTACACCTATCTCTATCCGCACACCGGCAGTGTCCATTCGGAGGACGCACCGCACGGCAGGAACGTCTACAACGACCCCGAAATGGCGGCGGCCTGTGCGCTCGAATATGTCGAGCAGGGTTTCAACGCGGTCAAGCTCGACCCGACCGGCCCCTACACCGCCTTCGACGGCCACCAGCCGCGCCTTATCGACATCGATGTCTCCACCCGCATGATCAAGGCGATCCGCGAGGCGGTCGGCACCCGCGCCGACATATTGTTCGGCACGCACGGCCAGTTCACGGCGTCGGGCGCGCTGCGCATGGCGCGCGCCATTGAGCCCTATGATCCCTTGTGGTTCGAGGAGCCGGTGCCGCCGGATATGCCCGAGGTGATGGCGCAGGTCGCCCGCGGCACGTCGATCCCGATCGCCACCGGCGAGCGGCTGACGACCAAATTCGAATTCGCCCGCGTCATCGAGAACCGCGCCGCGACCATCCTGCAGCCGGACCTCGGCCGCTCCGGCGGCATCCTCGAAACCAAGAAGATCGCCGCCATGGCCGAGGCCTACCACATCCAGATCGCACCGCATTGCTATTGCGGACCGATCGTCGGTGCCGCCAACATCCAGTTGGCGGTGACGTTGCCCAACTTCCTCATCCTCGAATCCTTGAAGCAGTGGGACGGTTTCCACGCCACGCTGCTGAAGAAGAAGATCGAGTGGCAGGACGGCAACGTCATCCCGTCGAAGGAGCCCGGCCTCGGCGTCGAGCTCAACGAAGCGGTCTGTGACGCTCATCCCTACACCGGCAAGGACCTGCATCTGCAGATGATGCAGACGCCGCTGATGCCGTGAGCGAAAGCTACGCCTTCATCGGCCTTGGCCATCTCGGCGGCAACCTTGCCGCCAGCCTGATCCGCAACGGCTTTGCCGTCATTGTCTTCGACCGTGATCCCACTGCTGTCGAGCGCCTCGTTGCGCTTGGGGCAGCGGCAGCGAATAGCCCGGCCGACGCGGCGGCACGGGCCGGCAACGCCATTACGTGCCTGCCCTCGCCGAAGGTCAGCGAAGCGGTGCTGGCCGGCCCCGGCGGCTTGCTCGAAGAGCTGCCCCGGAGCGGCACCTGGATCGAGATGTCGACCAATGGCCGCGACGAGATTCTTCGCCTCGCCGCCCTCGCCTCGGCCAAGGGCGTCGAGACACTGGAATGCCCGGTCACCGGTGGCGTGCATCTGGCGGCGGCCGGCAAGATCACCGCACTGGTCGGCGGTGATCCAGCACTCTACGAGCGTCATCGCCCGGCGATCGAAGCGATGTGCGCGAAGTCGTTCCTGATGGGACCAATCGGCTCGGCGGCGGTGATCAAGGTCATCACCAACATGCTGGCCTTCATCCATCTCGTCGCCGCCGGCGAAGCATTGATGCTGGCCAAGCAAGGTGGGCTCGACCTCGCCCAGTCCTACCACGCCATCGTTGCTTCCTCCGGCAACAGCTTCGTCCACGAGACCGAAAGCCAGCTCATTCTCAACGGCTCCTACGACATCGGCTTCACCATGGACCTGGCGCTGAAGGACCTCGGCTTCGCGCTCGCCATGGGCGAGCAGTCAGGTGTGCCGCTCGACCTCGCCACACGCGTCAGCGCGATTTTTGAGCAGGGCAAGGCTGCCTATGGCGGCGGCGCCTGGTCGACCCAGATCGTCAAATTGCTGGAAGATGCCGTTGGCACCGACCTGCGCGCACCTGGTTTCCCGGCCAAACTCGAACTCTGACGCCAGCTATATATCGAACGATTTCAGGGCGTTGTATGGATCGGCGGATCCATCTGAATCAATCTGTCAACGGCTGGATTCAGTATCTCAGCGTCAGCGCACCCGGCAGGATCTCGAAGGTCGCGGGTATGCGTCCGGGCGACTCGCCGTCTATGTCGACCAGCGCGCCATTCTCTTGCACATCGCCGAGCGGCTCGACCACCACCTTCCTGCCGCGCAGGATGGTGATGTCAGGATGGTCGCGGTGCCGGCCGCCATAGAGCAGGCGGATGTCCCAGATCAGCTTCAGCTTGCCGGCCGCGCGCAGGATGACGATGTCGAACTGCCCGTCGGTCAGTTCGGCATCCGGCGCGATCATCATGCCGCCGCCGAAGAATTTTCCATTGGCCACCGCCACCAGCGCCATGCGCGCCTCGACCGGGGCGCCTTCGTCGACGGTGATCCTGACGTCCTGGAAGCGGTAGCGGATGAACTCGACCACGGTGCGCCACAGGAACAGCGCCTTGGCCGACATCCTGCCCTTGCGCTTGTCGGCATTGACGGCACGATCGGTGGCGCCGGACAGGCCCAGGCTGGCGATGTTGATGAAGTGGCGGCTGGCCAGCGCGCCATGATCGTCGATGTAGCAGATGCGCCCGGCATCGACCTTGCGAGCCTTGGCCTCGGCGATCCGCTTCAGCACCGCATCCACCTCTTTCGGCAGGCCGAGGCCGCGCGCGAAATCGATGCCGGTGCCGCACGGCAAGAGGCCGAGTTCGGTCGTCCGGCCGGTCTCCTGGAATGCCTGCAGCAGGCCATCGGCCACTTCGCTGGCGGTGCCGTCACCACCGGCCGCGATCACCAGATTGAAACCTTCAGCCGCAAGATCGAGCGCCAGCCTTTCGGCATCACCTTCGGCCTGCGTCTCGCGCAGCTCGAATTCGCCGAAATGCTTTTTCAGCGACGCGGCGACATCAGGCCAATGCCGTTTCAGCCGGCCGCCACCGGCAATCGGATTGAGAACCACCCCGACTTTCAATACGCACCCTCCCCCAGCGCCGAGCAAGCAGCGCTCGATCCTTTGCCGGCATTGAAGCTCGCGCCCGCCGGCGGAGCAAGTGGCGAAACGCGCTGTCCTGTTTTCGGCGTGACCGGCAAATGCGGCAATGATCCCCGATAATCCCGCTATCCACAGGCCCTGGGCCATTCCCCAAGACCCTTACCCGGCGTACGTTAAACCCATCTCAGGCGGCTACCGATCGCCCAGCCGAAAGGCGAAGTGAAAGGCGGATTTCCTGAGGCCCGTACGGCCCGAAGCGAGAGCAGGCTTGCCTGTTTCGAGGGACGGAGCCGAAACCTACGGGGCCGCGGAAAGCGTGCCAACGCCGACGGCGGACCGATGCTGCCATGAAGGACGGCAAAAACCTTCGATGGTGCGCAGGGCAAAGCTCGCAAGGGTGGCGACCGGCGTGGTCCCGAACGGACGCTGCTTTCGGGTGGCGGACTGGCAGGACCGTCAAAATCAAGGCCGGCAAGGCGCGACGACTTTACGGAAGTTGCTGCCGCGACCGTGTCCTGATCTGACAGGGAGGCGCTGGGAGAAATCCCGGCGCCGACTGTCTTTTTGTCCCCATATTTTTACGGTGTTTTCGGTTGGGGCTGCAACCGGCGGTAAAATCAGCTAACGTTCGGCGTCACTCGGAGGGGGATACTTCATGACGCTGATCCAGAAGCTTGCTGTTGCCTATGCCTTCCTGTTTTTCGGTGTCGTCGCCATCGGCTACATACCGGCGTTCAACGATGCCAACGGCAATCTGTTCGGCCTGTTCTCGCTGCAATGGTATGACGACCTGCTGCACGCCTTCTCCGGCGTCTGGGCGCTCGCCGCAGCCTTCATCTCGCACCGCCAGGCGGTGTTCTATTTCAAGCTGTTCGGTTCGGTCTACCTGTTCGACGGCGTGCTCGGGCTGATCACCGGTTCCGGCTGCCTCGATGCCGGCATCTTCATCAACGGCTTCCGCTCCCTCAACGACATCGAATTTCCGGCCCGCTTCTTCGCCAACCTGCCGCACATCGTCATTGGCGGCTTCGCCGTCTATGTCGGCTTTTGGCTGGCAAAGCGCATACACGACCACTTCGCCACGGCCTGATCGGGCATGTTCCTGTTTCGCTGGCTGAAGCGTATCATCAAGACGATCCTCTGGCTGATCGTCATCGTCATTCTCATCCCGATCGCCGGGCTGAGCTATGGCTTCCTGACCACGTCGTCGCTCGACAAGACGCCGCTGCCCGGCATTGCCGACGGCGCTCCGCCCAAGGCGCTGGCCGACAAGGTCCGCGCCGAGATTCCCGGCTACCAGCGGCCGGAGGAATCGACCTTCCTCACCTACCCGGAATGGGCGATCGTCTACGCCGCACGCGAATATGCCGGCTTCGTCAACAAGGACCAGCCGAGCGGCTTCCCCTACTGGTCCTATGTCGGACGCTTCTGGCAGGACTACGCCATGGTGATCCGCGCCAGCTCTCCCTACAAGTTCAACTACGCCAACCACCAGATGCTGGTCATCATCGGCACCAGCCACTCGATCGAGCATATCCTGCAGTGGGCCTATGAAAACACCGTCGGCCGCATCACCGAGGCGACATCAGCCAAGCGAACCGCTGCCGACATCTATCAGGCCAAGGTGGCGGCCGACTATGCCGCCTTCCTCGATCAGGTGCCGTGGTACCAGTTCCCCTATGCCGAAAAGCGCGCCGGCCTGTTTGCCGTGCAGCCAGCGCCGGGCGACAGCTCCATCCGCACCAGCGAACGCAAGCTGGCATTCAGCCTCGCCGACACCATCAAGCAGGCCTATGCCGACCTGATCAAAAAGGCACTCGCCGCCACGACGAACCCGGCCTTTCTCGATATCCATGTCTGGGCCAAGGGGCCGGTCGGTGAAGCCACACGCGACGAGCCGGACACCTTGCTCGAACGCGACATGGGTGCCGACGGCGCCATCTTCGTCACCAAGCGCTATCAGGTGTTCACCGACATGATCCCGCGCCTGATCGACAAGGGCGTCTCCTTCGTCGAGATCGGCGGCAACGACGAGATCATGATCACCATGCTCTCCACTGACTCGATTGCCATCCCCGAAGGCATGCGCATCCTGTTCAGCTATCCTCTGCCGGCCGATCCGGGAACGCGCCGCACCGGCATGGTTGTCGCCGTACGCAAGCTGCATCTCGTGCTGCCGGCGCTGATCAAGTCGGGCGCCAGGCTCGAACATGTCTATGACTACTGAGACGATCCGGCCACTTTCCGCAAAGATCGGCTATCGCGAGCGCCCCGCCACGCTCATTCCACAATCGCGGCCAAATCCCGCCTTGTTCGCGCGCGATGGAATGTTGCATGTCGCCCAAAAGCGGAAACCGGTTTTGGGATCATGACATGCGAATGGGCTGCCAGGGAGCCATCTCGAAGGGACGAGACCGTGATCAAGACCGCCCTTGTCGCCATGACCATCGTCGGCTGCGACTGCGACGCCAAGCTTTGCGAATATATCGGCGAGACGCCGGCCAAGTGGTCGACCGTCGCCGAGTGCGAAGCGGCGATGAAAAGCCAGATGCTGCACGAGCGCAATTTCAACTATCCGCTCGTCTCCGGCATCTGCCGCACCAAGGGCTCGTCGTCCTCCTCGCAGCTGGCCGCGACCGCGTCGCGCCCTGAACTGAAGCCCGCCAGCCGCGTTGTCAGAACCGAAAGCCCGTTGCCGCCTGAACTGAGCCACCGGCCGAGCGTCTCGGTCGGTTCGCCGACGACGGCCATGGAAGCCGACGCCGCCCGGCCCGTCGCCTATGAACAAGTGGTCGATGGCGGAATTGGCGTGCTCTATCGCACGAAGAACGGTTATGCCGTGGTCAAGACCGATCTCGGCCGCGCCGCCTCTGCGACCGCCGATGCCGCGAGACGCTCTGTGAACTGGCTGGCCGGACTGGTGCCGAAGGGACTGTAGTCCGGCTAGCGTCTAGGTTTGACGACCGCAACATGCGGCATCCTATCGTCGCACCGGGTGTCCGAGATTAGGCAGGAATATAGGTTAACCTGATCACGTCATCGCCAATCAGATCGCTAGCCACAAAGCGAAGCGGCGGCCGGGGGCCGGCGAAGAATGGCTTGCCATGACCAAGCACGAACGGATGGAAGTAGAGTTGGTACGCATCGATAAGATCAAGGTCGGTCAGGCTTCGTGCCAGGTTTGGTCCAGAAACTGAAATCTCCCCAGCGAGTTGGGCCTTAAGCCCACGTATCACCGCCTCGACGTCATCCGCGACAAGTGTGGCGTTGGGGCCGACCGACTTCAGCGAGCGCGACACAACCCATTTCGGTTGGCTCCGCCACGCCGCCGCGAATTCATGCGCCTCCGCGCTCCACTCTGGATTGTCTTCGTCCCAATAGCGCATGACTTCGTACATGCCGCGACCGTACACACTGCCGCTCAGGTTGCGCACTTGCTCTATCCAGTGACGAAAGATTGTCGGGCCTGACGGCATTTTCTGGTGGTCGACATAGCCGTCGAGGGACTGGTTCATTCTGAAAATGAGCTTCGCCATGCTGCAAGGTCTCCAACCCAGGGTCTTCAGAATAACTGGGGCCGCCGTTACGCAAAAGAGTGGACCCCCAGCCGAAATCCAAACTGGGACACGACCCTGATCTCCTACAGCTTGACCTTCAGGCTCTGCCAGAACTTGTCGATCAGCGGCTTTTCGGTGGCCGCATCCTCGCCTGCAATTCGGGTGATGAACAACAGCCCATGTTCGGCAACGCCAAAGCCGACGATCTCGAAATCGGCCGTGTCGGTGCGTGTCTTCACCTGAGCGCGAATGCCGGTCAATTCCTTGCCGTCGGCGAGCTTGCGCGTCGTCGGCTGCTGCGTCAACTCAGCACCGGCCTGCACCGATTCCTTGGTCATCTCCTGCAGCATCAGCTGGCTGAGCGACACCGGATTCATCTCGCCGTATTCCTGCACGACGACGATCGTGCCCAGCGCCGACGCCATCAGGTACTGCGTGATATCATCGCCGAGATCGGTCTTGGTCACCGAAATGTCGCTCGGATGGACGAAGGAGAAATCGCTGCCGGAAAAGGTGGCGAAGTCGTTGCGCTCGAGCCTCACCTTGCTCTTTCTGCCGCCGGGCAGCGTCATGCTTGTGCTCTCGCCGGGATCGATATCGACGGTCACGCCGTCGATCGTCAGCTTGAAAGCCTTGATATCCTCGGCCTGGACCGGTCCAGCGCACAGCGCAATGAGGGTGAGTGCCGCCGCCGATGCCATCCGCATGGGTTGTTCTCCTGCTTTTTATGCCACCCCGCTCAGCGCCTTGATGGCACGGTAGAAGGTCGAGGAAAACAGTTCCGTCGGGTCATATTGCCGCTTTGCCGCCAGGAAGGCCGGCAGCTCGGGATAAGAGGCCAGCAACTCCCTGGCGGTATAATGCAGTTGGTAGGGCAGGAAGAACCGGCCGCCATGCTTGATCGTCACGTCGATCAGCGCCCGGGTCAGCGCCCGCATCCTGGCATTGCCGTCGGCATCGGTCGGCTGGTTGATGTAGAGCACCAGCGAATAGGCAGGCTCCGGCGCGTAGGTCAGCGCGACATCCTCCTTGTGGACGATGCGCACCGAGGCGTTGAGCACCGGCAGCGACTGGTTGCGCAGGATCTCGCGGGCTTCCGTGATGAACTCGACATACGCGGCGCGTGGAATAAAATATTCGTGCAGGATGTCGGTCTCATCCAAAAGATCGTTGAACAGATACGGTACTGAATCGTGCATCGGGTTGTTGCGGGTGACGAGGCAGGCCTCGCCTTCGGCCATGGCTGAGGTGCGCGCCACCGTGCAGCTCTCGAATTTCGGCTCCAGCGTCTTTTCGGTGAACCACTTCAGCTCCTGGAACAGGCTGCCCCATTTCGCCAGGTTGATGATTACCCGCTTCAGCCCGACCGAACCCGGCTCGCCGATACCAGGCTGGTCCGCCGGCGGCTGGTCGGCCACCTTGTCATAGCGGTAGACGATCATGTCCTCGAGGAAATTGCCCGGCGCCGTCGACAGATGGCCGTAAAACAGACCGATCGTCCTGTTCGGCTCCAGCACCTCGGCAAAAAATTTCGGGAAATCGTCGGATTTGATGATTTCGCGAGAGGTCCGGTAGACGGCATTGTCGACGATATCGAGCGTCGCCTCCAGCACAACGCCGAACAGGCCGTAGCCGCCGACGACGTGGCGGAACAGGTCGGTGTTCTCGGTGGGCGAACAGGTGGTCACCGAACCGTCCGCCAGCATCACCCGCATCGAGCGGATCGAACTCGCCACCGAACCCGCCTGATGGTCCATGCCGTGCGCGTTGACCGACAGCGAGCCGCCGACCGAGAAGATGTCGGTGGACTGCATCGCCTTCACCGCGAAACGCGGATGCAAGAGGTTCTGGATGTCGTGCCAGCGCGCACCCGGCTGCAGCGTCACGGTCTTCGCCACGGCGTCGACGGTCACCTTGTTGAATTTTCTGAGGTCGAGAACCAGCGCGTTGTCGTCGAAGGCGTGCCCGCCCATCGAATGACGGATGGCGGCCAGAGACAATTTCAAGCCATTGGCGCGCGCGAATGCCAGCGCGTTGGCGATGTGTTCTTCCTCGCTGACCTCGACGACGCCATAGACCGGCGTCCTCGACAGGCCGCTGGCATCGTTGATGTCGCCGCCCTTTGCCGACCAGGGCAGCGAAGGATCGAACGCCGGCGCATTCTCCAGCGGCTTCAGCGGCAGCGCGATGCCGTCGATATCGGCGATGCGGCCTGCGTTCTTCGGTCCCAAAGGCCCGCGCGCCAGCCGCGCCACGGTGGTGCCGCCCCACAGCACCGCGCCGCCGACGACAGCCGCGCCCAGTAGCAATCGCCGCGACAGGCGAAACCCTTTTTGTTGCTCAGCCATGAATATCCCCCGTTGGCCAAGGGATAGCGTGGCTTCCTGGCAAAAACCATAGCGGCGCTGTCTGGACGGCGTTGCGTCAGCCGTCTCTGGGATATCCAAGCGGGAGACCTCTGGTCGCCTGGCGTTAAGGGTGAAAGACTGTGAAAATGGCCGATCCCCGAAGGGACCGGCCGGGACAGGGAAAAATTCCGTCAACAGATCTGCTGACTCGCTACGCCTTACGAAGCCTTCTTGATCGACGTCACCATGCCGGTCTTGTCATCGACAGTCACCGCCACCTTGGCGCCCACTTTCAGTTTCCCGACCGTCGCTTCCGGCGACAGCTGGTAGATCTTGCCGTCGTCGAGGGTGATCGACTTGGTCGTCGGGTCGACGGCCTGGATGGTGCCCTGAACGGTCGCGGCATAGGCCGTGCCGAGGAAGGCGAGCAGAGCAGCGGTGGTTGCGAGGGTCTTCTTCATCGTTAGCACTCCGTGCTGTTTCACTTTTCCGGGCCGCCGCCTTGGCAAACGACAGCACCGAACGGCCTGAAACTGGAACGGAAAGCCTCCCCTTCGCAAATCACGTTGGGTGAATTTTCGCAAACAATATCATAGGCTTAATTCCGACACATTGCCTGAGACTGATACCATTTCAAGCCGCTTCGGCTTTCCCAACGAACGCACTTCTGTTCGCGAAAAGAGTCGTTTAGCCGGATTGTGGCAAGCGGCTTTCGATCACGGCGCAGCCGCGGCAATCCACCTCGGGCGGCATCACGAAACAGATCGCTGGCCGGTCATCGATACACATTTTGTTTCATGGACAAGTTCAAATCGCCACTCCGAAGCGGATGAAACTCGCGCTCCGGTTGCAAACCGGGAACGGATGCAGGATGGTGTCAACCTCTACGATGAAGGGGGGCCTTCCATGAAGCTTACAGTCCAGACCATGATATCCCTGATGCTGATGCTGGCGCTCGCTCCGGGATCGGCCGGCGCACAAGGCGCGGATCCGGGCGACGACAAGACGGTTATCTTTACCCCGGGCGATCCCGACATGGCGGCGGCGACCGCGCAGGCGCTCGCCGGCTTGGACGACTTCCTCGCACTGTCCGTGGCGCCGCCCTCGGGCACTGACAGGTTCAAATTGAAGGTTAAGGTGCGGGACGGGAACGTCACCGAACACTTCTGGGTCATACCGTTCCGCCGCACCGAGACCGGATTTGTCGGCATACTGGCCAACCAGCCGGAGGGAGTGCACAACGTCGTTCTCGGCCAAAACATAGAATTCACCAGGGACGACATTTCCGACTGGGGATACACACGCGACGGGCATCAGGTCGGCAGTTTCACCGTCTGTGTGATGTTCAAGAAAATGTCGAAGGAAGAAGCCGACTACATGCACGATCAATACGGCTTCGACTGCTGACAGCCATTAGCCGATCTTGTCCTTCGCGCCGATCTTGCGCACCAGCGCTGCCGTCGCCAGCATCGCGCCCATGTCTGATATCATCGGCGCGACATGCGTGGTGTAGTCGAGCGGCACTGAAATATCCGGCAGTTCGAAGAAGTTCTTCGTCTGCGGCAACAGCAAGAAACCGTCGCTGCCGTTGAGTGCGACGCGGGCCGGGTCGTCCGGCCAAGTTTCGCCAAGCCATTTCAGTGCCTGCGCCAGCCGGCCGGTCACCAGCGGCCGCGCCGCCTCGGCGTTGTCGGTGCGGAATTCGTAGGCGGCGTCGAGTTCGGGCACACCGGACGACAAGTCCTGCATCTTGCTGGCGAACATGCCGCGGAAGAAGCCGACGACCGCATTGGTCCGGCGCGTTGCCACCAATACCCCCGGGAACGGCTCGATCGCTTCGAAAGCAACAATGACACCCTTGAAGACTCGCGATGAATCCTTGCCCGACCCTACTCGCAGTTCTGCTTCGTAAAGCTCGAACGGAAATTCTTCGTAACGGCCCGAAACGACATCGTCGAACGACTGCTTGTTGAAGGCGCCGACCGCCTCGCGCGGCAGCCGGTCGAAAGAATTCGGCCTCCCTCCATGCTGGTAACGCATATCCGCGATGAAGCCGAAGATGATTGGCAGCAGAGTCTCGCGGAAAGATTGCTGCAGCCGCGTCGCCGGTCTCATGGCCTCGAAGTAGAGCACGCTCGAAGCCACCAGGCCGATGCCATAGAGAAACACATGTGGCGTCGAGAACCATTGCTCGTTGGGGTCGGCGACCTTGTTGAACAGCCAGGCGACCAGCGCCACGAACACCAGCACAAGGCCGACGAACAGTGGCACCCGCCAGCGCACCTGGCGGACCGCGGACGCCCTTGCCGCCTCATAGGCCCCGATGTCTTTCCGGATACCGGCAATCACCGCGTCGCCAGGCATGAAATCTGCTGTTTCCACCGCCACCCCCGCCAGCTTGCCTCTGCCGGCGCATGATAGCCGGTTTTGCAGGGGCCGCCAGATGGTTAGGCGGTGACGTCCTCTTCGCTTGAAGAGGCAGGAAAGATCGCTCTCAGCCGGCCCTCGGCCTTGCCGCGCATTTGCCCCACCAGTGCCTTCACCGGTACCAGCCGCTCATGGTCGCCGGGGCGCAGGCGCATGAAGGGATGCAGCCGGTAAGACGCAATGGCGCCGCGTGTGCCGGCATCGGCACTGACATCGACAATGAGGATGCAGCCGATGCGACCGGGCCATGGCTGGCGGGCAAAGGCGGTACCGAGGAAATCGCCGAGCCCATAAGCGACGATCGTCTCGTCGATCCTCTCCACCGGCTGCACGACATGGGCGTGATGGCCGGCAATCAGCCCGACCCCCTGCCCGGCCAGCCGCTTGGCCAGCGCTCGTGTTGCAGCACGCGGAAAATGCCTGAACTCCCAGTCCCAATGCGGCACGGCGCAAAGAAGATCGACACCGTCATGCGTCCAGCGAGCCGGATCGCTGTCCATCGACACGCGCCCGGCGAACAGGTTTTCATCCACGTTGCGCCACAGCGTGAAGGCGGCAAAGCCGATATCAAGCGGTCCGACCTGTACAGGCACCACCGGGCCGTCGGCGGCCAGGCCGATCATGCGGATGCCAAGCCGCTGCAACGCCGCGACCGTCACGTCGAAACCGGCGACGCCCTGGTCGAGCACATGGTTATTGGCCAACGACAGCACGAGCTTTTCGCGCGCAATGCCGACCGCCGCGAGCGCCTCGGCCAGGAACCGCACGCTCATCGCATGATGCGTGCCGAGCCTCGTCCCCAGCACCGCGCTTGGTCTGTCCACAACAGGGCTTTCGCAATTGCCGATCACCAGATCGGCAGCGCCGAGCAACGCCTTGATCTCCGGATCACAGTCCGGCGCGCTGCGGTTGGCCACAGCCGAGATATCGCCGACGAAGGCCAGCCGTACCGCCTGCTTTGGCGGCGGATCCATCAGCGTCCCGGCCATCGGCGCAAAGTCTTGCTCGTCACCGGCCAGCGACGGCTTCAGGAAGCGCGGCAGCCAGGACAGCTTGTAGGAAAGCGGATAATTCGACACGCGGCGCCCAATTGTTTGCCCTGTGTAGACCGTCCGCGGGGCGGGTTGAAGCGCGACGCTGCAAATGGTGTATATTTGCTCTGCGCGACAAATATTGGGGGGAAAAGATGACACGACTGGCAAGCCTGCTGACATCCGCTTTCATGCTGATTGTGCCGCTGTCTTCCGCGTCGGCGGCAATGCCCGAAGCGGCATCCGCTCTGTTCGAGGCGAAGACCGTGGCCGCGCGCGACAGCGCCCTGTCGACGCTGGAGGCCGCCGCGCCAAAAGACCCGGCATCAGCTTACGCCGCCGGCGCCGGCGAGTTCTTCACCGCGCTGGAGATCCTGGCCAGCGGCCTGCACCGTCATGGCTTCGAAAGCCCGCAATCCTTCGTGCTGCCGCTGATGCGGCTGCCGGTGCCCGACAATCCCAATCCCGAGCCGCTGACCTATGAGCAATTCCGCGCCATTCTGGTCGCCTTCCGCGACCGGCTGGAAAAATCGGCCGCCACCTTTGCGTTGGTGCCGGCGGACGCCGATATCGGCATGGCCATCGACCTCACCCATGCCGGCATCGACCTCAACGAGGACGGCACGATCGCGCCTGATGAAAGCATGGCGGCGATCATCGCCTCGTTATCACGCGGCGGCATCTCGTCGGACGACGCCGCCCCCACGCTCACATTCCGCTTCGACCGCGCCGATGGTTTCTGGCTGCAGGGTTATGCCGAGTTCCTGATGGCGCAGGCCGATTTCTGGCTGGCGCATGATTTCCGGAGCACTTTCGACGGCTCGTTCCACATGCTGTTCCCGCGCGCCAAGCTGCCGTTGCAGGATATTCTCGTGCCGCCGGCCGGCGACATGGGCAGCAGCATCTTCTCGTCGGAGTGGCGCATCGCCGATTTCATCTCGCTGGTGCATCTCGTCAACTGGCCGGTGGTCGAACCCGAGCGCCGGCAAGCGGCACGCCGCCATCTGCTGGAAATGATCCGGCTGTCACGCGAGGACTGGAAGGCGATCCGCGCCGAGACCGACAATGACCGCGAATGGCTGCCGGGACCGCAGCAGAAGGGCGAGAACCCACTCACCGGCCTCGAAGTCGGCGAGGAGCAGGTCCAGGCCTGGCTCGCCACCTTGACCATGGCCGAGGACCTCCTGGAAGGCCGCGTGCTGCTGCCGCATTTCCGCATTGCCGATAAGGGCATCAACATGAAGCGCTTCTTCGACGAGTCCAAAAACTTCGACCTGGTGCTGTCGATCACCGGCCCGGCCATCGCGCCCTACCTCGAAAGCGGCGAGATCGTCTCCAGCAGCGATTTCGACCAGATCCAGCGCCAGTTCGGCGGCGGCGGGTTCCTGACCTTTGCGCTGTGGTTCAATTGAGGGCGGTCGTCTCCGGCTGGGATTCTTGTGACCGGAGCGAGCCAGGCTCCTAACACGAGTCGATGGCCGTCCGGGGCGGCCGTCTGGGCGAGGAATTTGGGGCCGGACAGCGACAATTTGCCGATGCCATCGGCTTTTTCGGCCTCGCAAAATCGCCCTGCGATCACCGCGTGGCTCGCCGGACCTGCCTCTATCACAAATTGGCAAGGGCTGTTTTGCTTGACTCGGCTGTCAAAAACAGGCAGCAAAACCATCTCGGAGAGGCAACAACACCATTTTCCTGGCCGTGGACGAAGCCTGATTTGGCCCAAATCCACATCTCGTCGTTGGTTTTGAGAGGGATTAATTAACCAACTTTGTCCATATTTTGAAGCAATCGGCAACCAAAGACAGACGCGGCAAACGCGTCGGGGACCACCTGGGATCACTCACAGAATGGTCGTCGCGGCTCTCAAGGCCACGTACGGGGAAACCGGTTGGAGCAAGATTGGTTGCATGGCGTTGTTGAGTAAAAAAATTGTCGGGGACGAGCGTTGGGACGGCGTGACCGCCTGCGACGCGCCGCGTTCCTCTTCCTTCACCCCTGAACGGATCGTCCGCTGGGTCGCCGTGCCCGGTATCAGCGCTGCGGTTGGCCTGTGGCTGATCGGCACCATGGCCGGCCTCAGTTCCGTCGGCGCCTCGCTGTCGGCGACATCAGGTGGCCTTCCGCAGACCCTGTCGATGCCGGGATCCTTTGCCCTTGCCGATCCGCTCAAGCAGCATTTTTTGAGAGCACCCTTCGTACTTGCCAATGCCCATGGCGGCACGCAGGCCCTTCACGACCATGCCGTGCAGTGCGGCGCCAGCTGCTTCAAGCTTGCCCGGTTGAGCCCGCAGGCGGAGAAATCCGCGCGCCTTGTGGCGCAGGCAAAGCCCGTTCCCACTGGTGCAAAGTCGAAGTCGCAGGAGCGTTTCGAGCGCATGGAGGCGTCGCTTTCGCCAATGAAGCTCGCCGCTGCCTTTGCCGGCGTTGGAAAGCCCGTAGTCGTGGCCAACGCGCCGGTGCACCCTGTTATTCCCACCGTCGCGCCGCAAATTGCCGAGGCGTCGCTGGTGCCGTCCGTCCAGGTCATGGCCAGCCTGTCCGACGACATGCCGGCTCCGGCGGCCGAACGTTTCGCCCGGCTGGATACCGGCTCCGCTGTCGTGCAAACCGCGCCGCAACCGATGGGCTTTGCCCAGTCGGATTCGCAGACGCCGGATAATTCGCAGTTGGCGCTGGCCCTCGTGCAGTCGCTGCCGGTCGACGACGAGGCGTTTGCCTCACCGCTGCCGATCGAGGAATCATCGGCTGACGTCGCGGTTTCGCCTGTCGAAACCCAGCACGGACAACCTGGCGATGCTGCCTCGCTGCCGGACGCGCTCACCGACGATGTGCCTTTGCCGACCCGGCGCCCACAATTCGACGCACCGCAGCCCAAGGTTGTACAGCAGTCCAAACCTGTCCAGCAGCCGAATCCTGTCCAGCAACCGAAGCCGGCTCGCGGGACCGTCCAGCAAGCCCAGACTGCCCAACCGGCCAAACCGGCCCGGCAAGGACGGCCGGCCGATGGCGGCAACGTGCTGGCCTATGCCAAGCCGGACACGCCTTCGGGTGGCCTCGGCAAGGCTTTCAGGAACCTGTTCAACTCGCCAGGGTCCAGGAGCGGAGCCAGCAATGGCGTCGCCGTTTACGACATCAGCGCCGGGACCGTCTACATGCCTGACGGCTCGAAGCTCGAGGCGCATTCAGGCATCGGCGCCATGACGGACCAGCCGCGCTATGCCAACCAGAAGAACCGCGGACCGACACCGCCCAACACCTACAATCTGTCGCTGCGCGAGACGCGCTTTCATGGTGTGGAGGCCTTGCGCCTGACACCGGTCGATGGCCGCAACAAATACAATCGCGACGGCTTTCTGGCCCATACCTACCTGCTTCGAGGCCGCTACGGCCAGTCGAGCGGCTGCGTCGCCTTCAAGGACTATGCGCGCTTCCTCGCCGCCTACAAGAAGGGCAAAATCAAACGCCTCGTTGTGGTGCCGCGCCTGTCGTCTTCGCCGACGCAGGTCGCATCGGCCGCCCGGGGCGCGTAGTACCAACGGGCATTCGGCCGCATCTTTCGCGCCTGCTCCTGACAGCCTACTGTCAGGAGCCACGTTGTCCGGTTCGCCTCTCCCCACCGCGCTCTTTCCATTTTGGCCAGGAAATCCCATATTCGGGACATGGCCAAATCTCCCGATAAAAAAACGCCGCCGACGGCGAATGACGACCGCGCCGCGCCGAAGCGGCGCAGTCCGCTGACCGATTTCCTCCACGCTTCCGAGCCGCTGCACAAAGGCGGCTTCGCCGAGATGCCCCAGCCAGAGCTGTCGGGCACGCCGCTGTCCGGTTCGATCGCGGATTGGGCCGACCAGATCGAGCAGGAGGCCGAGAAGGAAGGCCGCGCCACAGGCAAAGGTGGCGGCGCCAAATCGCAGAAAAAGATTCCGGAACGCTCGTCTTCGCCCGGCCGCACCGCACGCGGCACCTCGATGGGTGGCGCGGCATCGGCGCGCGAACGCACGGCAGCCGGCCTCAATCCGGTCGCCGGTCTCGACATTTCGCTGGAAGACGCTGAGACGATGGCCTCGGGCAGCGTCACCGCGACGGTGGCAGCGCTGTCGGCGCTGATCGAATCCGGCAATCCGCTGCACAAGGACGGTGTGCTGTGGACGCCGCACCGCCCTGCCCGCCCGGAAAAGTCCGAAGGCGGCATCGCCATCAAGATGGTGTCGGATTTCGAGCCGGCCGGCGACCAGCCGACGGCGATCAAGGATCTGGTCGAAGGCGTCGACAACTACGACCGCACCCAGGTGCTGCTCGGCGTCACCGGCTCCGGAAAAACCTTCACCATGGCCAAGGTGATCGAGGAGACCCAGCGGCCTGCTCTCATCCTGGCACCGAACAAGACGCTGGCGGCCCAGCTCTATTCCGAGTTCAAGAAATTCTTCCCCGATAACGCGGTGGAGTATTTCGTCTCCTATTACGACTATTACCAGCCGGAAGCCTACGTTCCGCGCACCGACACCTTCATCGAGAAGGAATCCTCGATCAACGAACAGATCGACCGCATGCGCCACTCGGCGACGCGTTCGCTGCTGGAGCGCGACGACGTCATCATCGTCGCCTCGGTGTCCTGCATCTACGGTATCGGCTCGGTCGAAACCTACACCGCGATGACCTTCCAGATGCAGATCGGCGATCGGCTCGACCAGCGCGCTCTGCTCGCCGACCTCGTTGCCCAACAGTACAAGCGGCAGGACATCAATTTCGTCCGCGGCTCGTTTCGCGTGCGCGGCGACACGATCGAGATATTCCCGGCCCACTTGGAAGATCGTGCCTGGCGCATTTCGATGTTCGGCGACGAGATCGAGCAGATCACCGAATTCGACCCACTGACCGGCCAGAAGACCGGCGAGCTGAAAAGCGTCAAGATCTACGCCAATTCGCACTATGTGACGCCGCGCCCGACGCTGAACCAGGCGATCAAATCTATCAAGGAAGAGCTCAAGCACCGACTGGTCGAACTGGAGCGCGCCGGTCGCCTGCTGGAAGCGCAGCGGCTGGAACAGCGCTGCCGCTTCGACCTAGAGATGCTGGAGGCCACCGGCTCCTGCGCCGGCATCGAGAACTATTCGCGCTATCTCACCGGCCGCCAGCCGGGCGATCCGCCGCCGACCCTGTTCGAGTACATTCCCGACAATGCGCTGGTCTTCATCGACGAAAGCCACGTCACCGTGCCGCAGATCGGCGGCATGTATCGAGGCGACTTTCGCCGCAAGGCGACACTGGCCGAATACGGCTTCCGTCTGCCGTCCTGCATGGACAACCGACCGCTGCGCTTCGAGGAATGGGATGCCATGCGCCCGCTCTCCGTCGCCGTCTCGGCAACGCCCGGCGCGTGGGAGATGGAACAAGCCGGCGGCGTCTTCGCCGAACAGGTCATCCGCCCGACCGGGCTGATCGATCCGCCGGTCGAAGTACGCCCGGCCAAGAGCCAGGTCGACGATGTCGTCGGCGAAATCCGCGACACCACCAAGGCCGGCTACCGCACGCTGGTGACGGTGCTGACCAAGCGCATGGCCGAGGACCTGACCGAGTATCTGCACGAACAAGGCATCCGCGTCCGCTACATGCATTCCGACATCGACACGCTGGAACGCATCGAGATCCTGCGCGATTTGCGCCTCGGCGCCTTCGACGTGCTGGTCGGCATCAACCTGCTGCGCGAGGGCCTCGACATTCCCGAATGCGGCTTCGTTGCCATTCTCGACGCCGACAAGGAAGGTTTTCTGCGCTCGGAAACCTCGCTTATCCAGACCATCGGCCGTGCCGCCCGAAACGTCGATGGCAAAGTCATCCTTTATGCCGACCAGGTCACCGGTTCGATGGAGCGGGCGATGGCCGAGACCAACCGCCGCCGCGAGAAGCAGGTGGAGTGGAACGAAGCCAACGGCATCACCCCGGAATCGGTCAAGTCGCGCATCTCCGACATTCTGGACTCGGTCTACGAGAAGGACCATGTCCGCGCCGACATCTCGCAGTTCACCGACAGCGCCGGCGCCATGATGGGCAACAATCTGAAAGCCCATCTCGACGCCATGGAAAAGCAGATGCGCGACGCCGCCGCCAATCTCGACTTCGAGAAAGCGGCCCGCATTCGCGACGAGATCAAGCGGCTGCGCGAGATGGAACTGTCCATCTCCGAAGACCCGCTGGCCAAATACGCCGACATGGAAAGCCCGGTTTCGGGTCGCGAAAAGGGCAAGCACAACAAGGGCGTGGCCAAACATCGTACATCAGAGGAACAGGAGCGTTTTCGCAAGCTCGACCGAGCACGCGCCGCCGAAGAGGCCACCAAGGCTGCCCGTCCTAACCTCTTCCGCAAGCCTGATCTCGACGAGATGGGCGCCGATGGCGCCGTTCCGGTGAAGAAGCCGCTGTTTTCGAAGCCGTCGCTCGACGCGATGGGCCCGGGCACCGATATGCCAACGCCAGCGGGTGCGGTGTCACGCTCGCTGTTCAAGAAACAGTCGGCGGAAGAGGCGCATGGTTCCGATTTCGGCATCCCCGGCGACGCAACCAAACCGCTGTTCAAGAAGAACTCACTCGATGAGATGACCGTGCGGCGGACCGAGACGCCGATCGAGGGTGACAAGCCGGTCAAGCGTGAGCGCGCCGGCATTGGTTCGTATGAGGATCCTGGCGACGCCCGCCGTGAAAAGCGCCGGCCGGGGAAGACAGGCAGACCGGGACGGTAGGGCCTGGAGTCATACTGTTGACTGGCTGGACCACGCTCCCAGCCTTGTCAGTTGCCAGTCGAAGCGATACGGGCCACGGCAGCTTCGCCGCTCCCTACCGCAAGAAACTCCCACGGCCGCCCGCACAATGAAACCCACGGACATCGCCGCCTATATCTTCCTGGCCATCACCTGGGGCTTGTCGTTCCTTGTGCTGCTCAAGGTGGTGCACGCCTTCGGCTGGGTCGGCGCGGTCACCTTGCGCTCGCTGATCGCCGGCATCACGCTCCTGCTGCTTGCCGCCGCGACCCGACGCCGGCTCGATTTCAGCGCCGGCTGGCGGCGCTTCGCCGTTGTCGGCGCGACGACGGTTGCCGCGCAGCTTGTCGGCCTATCCTATGCCACCCCGCGCATCGGCACGGCGGTGGCGGCCATCCTTGTTGCCGCGATCCCGCTGTTCTCGATGATCCTCGGCCAGCTATGGGGGCTTGAGCGCATCACCGTTCGCGGGTTGGCCGGACTACTGCTCGGCGCCTTGGGCATCATCGTCCTGGTCGGTTTTCCCGCAGTGCCGATCACGGCATCCTTCGCTTTCGGCTGCGCCGCCTCTCTGTTCAGTTCCTTCTCGGCCGCTTTCGGCAGCAATTATGCAAACCGACATCTGCGCTCGGCCGGCTCGTGGGAACTCACCAGCGCCGCCTTCCTGTTAGGCGGCCTGATGACGCTGCCACTGCTTCTCGCCGTACCGGTGCCAGCGATGCCGCGCGCCATCGACTTCCTCTATCTCGCTGTCCTCGCCTGCCTGATGAGCGCGTTGACCTACATCGTCTATTTTCGGCTGGTTGCCAGTATCGGCGCGACGAGGACGATCAGCGTCGAATTCGCCGTGACCGTGATCGCGGTGTTGGTCGGCACCAGCATGCTTGGGGAGTCGCTGACCGTAATCCAGGGCTTCGGCGCTGTCGCGATCATCGGCGGCTGCATACTGGTGCTCGATCCGTTCCCGGGCCGGGCGAAAGCGGTAGTCTTGCCATCCGCCACGCCCTTGGTGTAGTCAGTCCGCACACTCGAACGTCTTGAAAGGAGGGCTCACGTGTTCGATTTTTCTCGTCACCATCGTCAGCGTGGCCCGATTTCTGCCCTGCGAGCTTGCTTGCAGGGCTGACCAGGGACGGTCCGGGTTTTCCCGCTTCGATTTTTTGGTCTGCCCTTCGTGGTGCCGCAACGCCGAGCCTGATGGCTGGTAGGCGCACCGTCAAAGTGCATTGAGCCGCTAGAGCATGATCCCGAAAAGTGGGAACCGGTTTTCGGAAAAGATCATGCTCCGACAAAGAGGCGGCCAAGACCAGAGAAATCAAAATGGCCCTGATCAGCCTCAAATCCCTCGGCGTCACCATGAGTGCGCCGCTGTTTTCCAACCTCGACCTCACCTTCGGCACCGGCGACCGGCTCGGCATCGTCGCCGCCAACGGCCGCGGCAAGTCGACCTTGCTCAAATGCCTGACCGGCGAGATGGAACCGACCTCCGGCGACATCACCCGCACGCGCGGCCTGCGCGTCGGCCATGTCGAACAGTCCGTTGCTCCGGCCCTTCTCACCCGCACGTTCCATCAAGTGGTCGCTGACGCCTTGCCGCCGGAGCAGGCCGAGAGCGAGATGTGGCGCGTCGACGTGGTGCTCGATTCGCTCGATGTGCCGGAGCCGATGCGCGAACGGCAAATGCAGGCGCTGAGCGGCGGCTGGCAGCGGCTGGCGCTGATCGCCCGCGTCTGGGTCACCGATCCGGACGTGCTGCTGCTCGACGAGCCGACCAACCATCTCGATCTGGCCCGGATCAGCCAGCTCGAAAGCTGGCTCAACACGCTGCCGCGCGAGGTGCCGGTGGTGATCGCCAGCCATGACCGCGCCTTTCTCGACGCCACCACCAACCGGACGCTGTTTTTGCGCCCGGAACAGTCGCCGGTGTTTGCCCTGCCCTATTCCCGCGCCAGGCAGGCGCTCGACGAAGTCGATGCCTCGACGGAGCGCAAGTTCCAGCGCGACATGAAGGTGGCACAGCAATTGCGCCGGCAGGCGGCCAAGCTCAACAACATCGGCATCAATTCGGGCAGCGATCTGCTGACGGTCAAGACCAAGCAGCTCAACCAGCGCGCGGAAAGGCTGGAAGAGGCGGCGGCTCCGGCGCATCGCGAGAAATCGGCCGGTGCCATCAGGCTGGCCAATCGCGGCACGCACGTCAAGGTGCTGATCACGCTCGACGACGCGGCGGTGGAAACGCCCGACGGCACGCTTCTGTTCCGGACCGGCAAGCGCCACATCTGCCAGGGCGACCGCATCGTGCTGCTCGGCCGCAACGGCGTCGGCAAGTCGCGCTTCGTTACCCTGATCCGCAATGCCATCGTCGAACCGGACACGGTGCCGAATGTGAAGGTGACGCCGTCGACCGTGCTCGGCTATAGCGACCAGGCGCTGTCCGGCATCAGCGGCGACGACACGCCGCTGGCGCTGGTCTCACGCCGCTACGAGGTCGGCGAGCAGCGCGCACGATCGTTGCTGGCCGGCGCTGGCGTGGTCATCGAGATGCAAGAGAAAAAGATCGGCGTTCTGTCCGGTGGCCAGAGGGCACGGCTGATGATGCTGGCGCTCAGGCTCGCCAATCCCAACTTCTACCTGCTCGACGAGCCGACCAACCATCTCGACATCGACGGCCAGGAAGCGCTGGAAGCCGAGCTGCTGGCGCATCAGGCAAGCTGCGTGCTCGCCTCGCACGACCGCTCCTTCATCCGCGCTGTCGGCAACCGCTTCTTGCTGATCGACAAGCGGCGCCTGATTGAAGTCGAAGATCCCGAGGAGTTCTTCCGCTCGGTGGCCAAGGCGGCAGGATGAGGCCCACGGACCATGAAGGGCGACTGGCGTGTAAATTATTTGCTTACAGCCTCTTGATCTGTGTAAGCAATCTGTTTACATATATCAATGATCAAGTCCTTCAAGAACAAGGCGCTATCGGACCTCTTTCAAACCGGAAAAACCGGCAAGATCGACGCCAAGATGCACAAGCGCATTCTTGTCCGGCTTGACCGCCTGGAAGCGTCAGAGAAGCCGGAAGAGATGAACCTCCCCGGCTTCGATTTCCACCTGCTGAAAGGCTTCGATCCCATCCGTTACACGGTCCACGTCAACGGCCCGTGGTGCATAACATTCGAGTTCGACGGCAAGGACGCCGCCCGCGTCGATTTCGAGCAATACCACTGAGGCGGCCAGATTGGAGACGTTAGACTTATGACTGTGCACGAGCCGACGCGTCCTATTGAGCGTTGTCCCTCCCACCCGGGAGCGCTGCTTGAGGACATTATCCCGGCAACTGGAAAGACCAAGGTGGAAATTGCAAATCTGCTCGGGATCTCCCGGCAGCAACTCTATGACATCATCCGCGAAAAGAAGTCGGTTTCGCCGGCTGTGGCCGCTCGCCTCGGGAAGCTGTTCGGCGACGGCGCCGCGATCTGGCTTCGAATGCAGGCGGCTTTCGATGCCTGGCACGCGGAGCGTGAAGTCGATGTTTCAGCCATCCCAACGCTCAAGGTTGCGTAGGCGCCGCTCGGCAGCGCCTGAATAAGATATCAAACGCTGCCAGCAAAAATTTTCGACCGTCTGTCGGATGACCGCCACGCGCCACGTCCTTGGGATGCCGACACGATGATGCCGGCTTCAACCGAGGAGAAAGCATCATGTTCACCCTGTCATCCATAGGTCGCGCTGCCACCCGTTACGCGCAGGCTCGCGCCCGCTATCGCAGCGAGCGCGCCCTCCTTTCACTGCCGATCGAACTGCGCAAGGACATCGGCTGGCCCGAAATCGTCATCGATCCGCAGAACGGCCCTCGTATCTGCAGAGCACCCTGATCGAGGCGCCCGCTGATCAGTCATGCGTATCGCCCGAAAGCGGCGTCGCCTGCATCGATACACGCTTTTCGAAAGCCTTGAACCAGCGCATCAGTCGCGCCCGTGAGCGAAAAGGCGGAAGGTGCCGGAACGCCATCCAGGACAAGGTGGTGGCGAGCGCAATATGGCCGACATGGAGCGGTGCCTCGTCGTCCAGCATGCTTTCGATCCAGTCGTAGCTCGCCTCGATCTTTTCGCGGAATCCGTCGGCAAGAGCACTGTAGCGCAGCTGTTCGGGTCGCCTGTCCGTCTCCCAGCGCAAGCCTATGCCTGTCTGCGCGAGGCCCTGGGCGACCGACTGCAGCCGCAACGCCTGCCAGCGCGCCTCGCCGTCTTGCGGCAGCAGCTTGCGGCCATCATGCAGCGTGTCGAGATAGGCGCAGATAACATCGGAATCGAAGATCGGCGACGCGTCGGGCCGCAGCAGCACCGGTACTTTGCCGAGGGGATTTTCGGCGTAGACGCGGGCATTGTGCAACGTCGGACTGGTCTCGTGATGAATGACCTCGAGCCGATCGGCAATACCGACCTCATGAGCGAAGACGAGCGCCTTGCGCGCGAAGGGTGAGTGGGTCTGATAGTAGAGGATCATGGTCGCCTCAGGAGTTGAGGAAGCATCGGATGATCCACCTGTTCTAGACCGGGAGCTGCGAGAATTGCGCTCTGATTGCGGGGCGTCGGCGCAAGTTCATTTCACGCCTCTCGCTCAAGCCCGCCGGTTGCCCGGTCCGTCCAGACACAGCCTTCGAAGAAAATTCGAGGCCATGTAGGATCGCCGTCATCTCATGCGTCCTATGTCTCGCAAGGCCAAGCCAAACGCAAAGAGGAGCAAGACATGACTGATCAGACCCCCGTTCAGCCCGCGGCCAAAGTGCTCGGCGGATTGACCCCTTATCTGCAGCTGGATGGCGCCTTCAAGGCCGCCGAATTCTACAAGAAGGCCTTCGGCGCGGAGCAGGTCTTTGCCTATCCGGCGGACGAAAAAGGCCGCACCATGCACATCCATCTCCACATCAACGGTTCGACGCTGATGCTCTCCGATTTCTATCCCGAAAACGGGATGCCCGCCGTCAAGCCGCAAGGCTACACCATGCAGCTCCATCTCGGCAGCGACGACATCGATGCCTGGTGGAAGCGCGCCGTCGATGCCGGCTGCGAAGTCGCTGTGCCGCTCCAGGTCATGTTCTGGGGTGACCAGTGGGGCAATATGCGCGACCCGTTCGGCGTCGAGTGGGCGATGAACGCGCCGACGAAGAAAGCCTGATCTATCGCCAACGGCCAGGTCCCTCACCGGCTGGCGCCGGTGGGGCGCTTTGAACTTCCACGAGGAGACCCACAATGTCCTATGTCGATGGCTTCGTGCTTGCCGTACCCAAGGCAAAACTCGACGACTACAAGAAGCTGGCCAATCTCGCAGGCCCTATATGGATGGCACACGGCGCGCTCGCCTATGTCGAATGCATCGGCGACGACGTACCCTATGGCGAGGTCACGTCCTTCCCGCGTGCCGTGCAGGCCAAGGACGACGAGATCGTCGTCTTCGCCTGGGCCGTCTATGAATCGCGGGAGAGCCGCGATGCCGTCATGGCCAAGGTGATGGCAGATCCGCGTTTGAAGGCCGATTGGGAGAAAATGCCGTTCGACGGCAAGCGCATGATCTTCGGTGGCTTCAAGCCATTCATAGAGCTGTAGGCCCGCACACGAAATACTCCAAGCGCGTCGCGCGAGTTCCTTTCGCGCGGCGCTTCCATCGCTTCGTCATCCTATGGCGGAGCCAGGAGCGAAGCGACGCGGCGCAGACCATGGGATCCATGCCGCGACGTGGCCCTTCGCCTAAACTGCAACCAGGCCGCTAATCCAGCCTATCCAGCAGCGGCTTCAGCCGGTCGCCATAGCGCTTCCACAGATCGACCGAGCCCTGATACATCGGCTGGCGCACCTGTGCGGCGGAAGCCGTTCGCACCGGCCGGTCGGTCTCGTGGAAGGACAGCGCCGCATCGTCCCAGGGCAGGCCGAGATGGGCGATCAGCGCCCGCGTCTGGCCTTCCTGGTCGGCGACGAAATCCTCATAGCGCACATCATGCACGACGCCTGGCAGCACGGTGTGCCAATGCGCCATGATATCGGTGTAGAGATTGTGGAAATCGGCGAGTTCGCCGAGATCGTAGCCATAGCGATGGCTGTCGCCACGGAAATGCACCTTGTAGATCGACAGGCAGGTGGCCGCCGCATCGCGTGCGCAATGGACGATCTTGGCCTTCGGCAGCATCAGATGCAGGAAGCCGATCAGCAGGAAGTTGCCCGGCATCTTGTCGGTGACATGCTTGAAGCCGGGATAGCGGCCGTGCAGCATGTCGAGATAGGCCTCGCCGGCCTCGGCAAAGGCCTTGTCGGGCATATCGGCGATCCCTGCCGGGAACCCGCCCTTCATGGTCAGGGGAAACTGCCTGCCGACCGCCGTTTTCAGGATGCTGAGCTCGCCCGCGCCGTAGATCTGGGGATGGCTGGCGATGATCTGCTCGACCAGCGTCGTGCCCGAGCGCGGCATGCCGACGACGAAGATCGGCGTGTCGTCGCTGATTGAGCTGGGCTTGTGCTTTTCGAAGAAGCCGGCATCGAAGGTTGCCTTCATCGCCTCGAACTCGGCCCGCGTCTTGGCCTGGTCGTAGTCGATGCCCTTGCGGCGGATCGCATTGCCTTCGGCGAAATAATCGAAGGCCCGGCCATAATCCTTCAGATCGTCATTGGCCTTGCCGAGACCGAAGGACAACTGCATGCGCGCCAGGCTGTCTTGCGGCGCCTTGGCATGCTGAGCCTCCATGCTGGTCAATTCGCTATCACGTTCCTTCTGGCGCTTGACCTGCGTCAGCATCAGCCAGGCTCTCGCCATGCCGGGATCGACCGCCAGCGCTTGCCGGAACAGGTCGGCCGCTTCATCGAGCTTGCCCTTTTCCATCAGCCCGACGCCGAGCCCATGCAGCAGGTCGCCATCCTTGGGCCGGATCGCCAGCGCTTCGCGGAAGACGGCGAGCGCCTCGTCCAGGCGCCCCGCTTCCTGCAGCGTTTCGGCAAGACCGATGCGGGCGCGGGCGTGGAAAGGGTTGCGCCCGACCGTGCCGCGATAGATCTCTTCGGCGCCCTCGAACTGGCCGAGTTGCTTCAGCGCTGAACCGAGATTGTCGCGCGCCGCCAACTGATCGGGCCGCAGCGTCACCGCCTTGCGGAAGCAGTCGACGGCTGCAGCGACCCGGCCGAGGTCGCGCCGCACCGTGCCGAGATTGTTTTGAAAATCCGGATTGCCGGGCTGCAGGTGCACCGACTGTTCGATCAGGTCCAGTCCTTCGGCGCTGCGCCCGGTCTGGTGCAGCAGCAACCCGAGGAAATGCGCGGCGGCGGCGTGATCGGCCTTCTGCGCCAGCACCTGCCGGTAGATCGCCTCGGCCTCTTGCCGGCGCCCGGCTTGATGCAGCTGCAGCGCTTGCTGCACACGCTGGTCAAGCCCCAGCGGTGGCTGTCCTCCAGCGCCAGATCTGGCTCCCGTGCCCGCCGCTCGTCTCTGATCTCTGTTGATGGGAAACCTGCCGTGTTTTGTCCGCCTGTGGCGATCTAGGCCATCGGCGCGGCAGGTTCAAGGCTTCGCTTGGGGTCCAGCCCTTCCCATCGGTGGCGAAGGTCAGATCAGGCGGTTGGTCTCGGCGACCTGTCTGGCCCGCCTCACGGTGCCATCGGTATCGGCGATCGTTCGCCTTGCCGCCTCATCGCTTCTGATGGTCAGGCGTGCCGACTTGACGATCATCGGCTTGCCGGTCGGGCCGGCGGCACCGGCGTGTATGTTGGTTGGCTTGATGATCGGGTTGATCGCTACGGTCGTGCCTCTCGGGGTTTTGACGGAAACCATGTTTTTGTCCTTTCCGGGGGAACAAATAAAATGCAAATGCCGGGAAAATCGACCCAGCGTAAATTTAAGCATTTTTTTGAAAGCCAATGAGCCATATCAGGATTTTTCAAATAATTATAGCGATCTATTTTTTTGCTGTCGTCCGAGCTCTTCATGAATCTTCTTGAACAATCAGCCCTATCAGCCTATATAGACAGGATCGTTTTGGGCCAGAATTGGCATCTCGCGGCGTCAGAGGTTCTCGACCCGCCAATCTCATTCCAAATCATCGATACCGGGCGCGCGGCCTATTCGCTCCGCGGCCATGTCTCATTCTTTCGAAAGACCCACATGAACACCGGAACCGTGAAGTTCTACAATGGCCAGAAGGGCTTTGGCTTCATTCAGCCAACCGATGGCGGCAAGGACGTTTTCGTCCATGTCAGCGCGCTGGAGCGCGCCGGCTTTCCCGGCCTCGCCGAAGGCCAGAAGCTACGGTTCGAGTTGGAGCGCGACACCAAGGGCCGCGAGTCGGCCGCCAGTTTGCAATTGATCTGATCCGGCCGAATTCGATGAACGCTGACCACGGATGTACTGGCAGCTCTCGAAAGCGGCTTACTTCCAGCGACTGCCGGAAATAGGAAAGCGGGGCTCGTCCCGCTTTTTTGCTTTCAGCACCGCTGCTTTGCATAGGTAAGACAATGCCGGACCGCACCACCCACTCCATCGTGCATTTCGCGGCACCTTTCGTGCTCGGCGGACTGGAAGGGCAACTGCCGGCCGGCGACTACGACATCGATCACGACGAAGAGCTGATCGAGGGCATGTCCCGGCTTGCCTGGCGCCGCGTCGCCACCTTCATCCATCTGCCGGCAAGGGCAGTGAAAAACCCGCCCACCAGCCAGCTTGTCGCCATCGATTACCTCGAACTCGAAACAGCGCTGAAGCGCGACAGGGAGAATGCAGCATGATCCGTTTCCAGCAGAATGCGCGCCCGCGCACCGACACGCCCGCGCACCAGTTTGCGATCGGTCAGACCGTGCGCATGAAGAACCGCACCGGCCTGGTTCAGAAGACCGCCGAACTGTTCCAGATCAAGAGCAGGCTGCCGGTCAAGGACGGCTCGCCGCAATACCGCATCCGCAGCGAGCAGGAGACCCATGAGCGGGTCACCACCGAAGACAATCTCGAACCGGCCAACGACCCGGTCGTCTGAGACCCCACCGCAAAGCCGAGCCAACACGCAACAGGAGCACACACCATGTCCAAGGGTCAACAGCGAAGCAACCGCGAGACGCGCAAGCCGAAAAAGGACAAGGTCGTGGCCAAGCCCGCCTCCCCGTTCGGCTCGTCGGTCAAGCAGGCCGAGAGCAGCCTGAAGCCGAAATCGAAGGGCTGACAAACTGGAGGGCGCGCCTCGTGCGCCCTCTCCGCTGTGTGAGGCGGCGAATTGACTGACTGAGAAGGCCCACGCAATGCTCTGCCACGGAGGCGCGCTTGAACTTCGTCATCGAGTTCTACCGGTCGCGCGACGCCGACGAAGCCACGCTCGACAAGGTGTCGCTGGAAGCGCCGAACCTGCGTGCCGCGCTGCAGGGCGCCACCGCGCTGTTCCACACGCTGGCCATGCCGCAAATCCCCGATCGCCTGCGCATTTGCGACGACGATGGCAGCGAGCTTTACGCTGGCCCGGCCGACGGGGCGTATCCGGCAGGGGTGTGAGGAGCGCCGCGCACTTCCACAGAGTTCTCCCCAAACGGTTGGACGCAATCCTCCCGCGCAACCGGGCCCACGATCATAACATCAGGCTCGGCGTTTTCTCCGACATGGGTAAGGGCGACGACTGGCCGGAGCTGTGCGAGAAGATCGTCACCGCCGACATCTTCATCCTCGGCCTGCCGATCTGGATGGGCCAGCCATCGAGTGTCGCCAAGCGCGTCATGGAGCGCATGGACGCCTTTCTCGAGGAAACCGACGGCAAGGGCCGTATGCCGGCCGCCGGCAAGGTGGCGCTGGTGGCGATCGTCGGCAACGAAGATGGCGCCCATCATTGCCACGCCGAATGCTTCGAGGCGCTCAACGATGTCAGCTTCACCATTCCGGCCAATGGCGGCGTCTACTGGGTTGGCGAGGCGATGGGCGACGTCAACTATGTCGACTTGCCGAAGACCCCGAAGAAGGTCGCCGTCATGATCGAGATGGCCGCGTCAAATGCCGCCCATCTGGCCGCCCTGCTGAAGGGCAAGGCCTATGTCGGGGTAGGGAACACGAGCTCATCATCTAGTTGAGATAAGATTTTAACACAGCTCCATTCTCCAAATCAGTTTTTAGCGTACGCATTATCTCAATCACAAGATCAATGGCTTCCACGATCTCCGCCTCATCCGATTGAAGGAATTCTCCATGGGCGACCTTATTTCTCTTCGCGACTATAATTTCATCGATAAAATTCTTTTTGGTCTCGTAGTACGTCATGTCGAGTCCGCAGACATAGGCGATCTCAGAGAAAACGTCATAGTTAAGATTTCCGACGTGTGAGAGACGACCAAATAGAGAAATTTTAGGCTTCTCATCAGCAAGTTTTTTCACCAACTCTGAGCCTTCGTGCCAAAGTTTGAATGATCTCTTCGACCCAACAATGTCGTCAAATTTCGCCTTAAGCATCGGGCCCATAAAGCAGCTCTTCAAATCCGACATCTTTGCGACTTGGTCGGAAACGAAACTTCCATAATGGTCGGCAACCGTTTTTACAAACCCTTCCCAGTGACAATAAATGATAGGGATCGCCGCCCGCCGAAGGCATTTCCTATGTTCTTCATGGCCAGATAGAACAAGTCTCTTAAAAATCGATATCTCTTTAATTCTCCAAGAAAATTCATTATCCATCAACTCAGAAAAATGATAGATGCTACGGACTTTCATTGCTGAAAGAATTGTTCCGCCGAAGCGAAAATTAGATTGCTCAGACGCTGGGTACCTCGAACACCCGCACCAGTATTTTGCTCAATTTGAGGGTGATTTGGAATATCATCTATCCTCTGCCGAACAAAATCCACATCGTCGCCACCCCGATCAATATATTTTGAAACACCCAAGCATATAAACTCGTAGTATGCCAAAGAGAACCTATTATTCTTTTCAAAAGCTTCAGATTCCTTAGCTTGCCAAATTATATCAAATGCTCCACGAATAACGTTCAGCTCTGCATCTATATCAAAGGCAGAATTTTCACAAATTGCAATGGAGCTCTTGTCAAGATATTCGTGAACGTCAAGCCTACTGTTGTATGGAAAATTCCTATAGACAAGTATCCTAAGAACAAGCTCCGTAAGATACTGTCGAGACTCCCTAACCCCACCAACCGGAACCATCTCCGTAAAATTGTCATCCTGTGACAAGTTGCGCAGAGATATCAAAAGCTCAGGACGTAGAGAGAAAATTATACAATTCCTAATTTCCTGCTCAGATAGATTTGAGCCGCCCGTATTCAGCCTTTGAAACAGCTCAAACTTAACTGTTGCGTCCGTTTCAGGCCCAAGTATTTCTACACGGACTCTCGACCTCTTAATCGTAAGTTGATGCGCTGGCGACAACACATCTACCGGCAGATTGGCGCCATCGATATCTTGCTCTTCTTTTGTCGGCCATCTAACTCCAGTTAACGAGGGCAGGAGATTAGTTCCATCGCACACAAAAGAGGCCTCCTCCCGCAAAATACCAAGGAATTGAAGAAGCGTGGAGACCCGCTGCAACCCATCAACAAGTTCCCACTTACCATTAGGCCGCGTGAAAACAAATATCGGCGGGATTGGGATATTCAAAAGAAGAGATTCTATAAATCTCGTTTTTTGCGTTTCTTCCCAACGGAAGAGTCGCTGATACTCAGGATTAATTACCAGCTCATCCTTCTCATACAATGTCGATATCTCACCAAACGACATATCATATCCGTCACGATAGATAAGTTTTCGCGCCGAGGATATTTCTTCTGCTAAAGGCATGCTCTTCTCTCTATCAAAGCTAAAAATTCGTCAGAAGGGTCCACAGAGATTTTCACCATAGAGGGTGCCCAAAAATAGCAATTGGATTGGGCTTTGCTTTCGGCAACCAAGTCAGTCCGTTTTCCGATATTCCCAGATCAATGGCTCATCAGCAAGAGGCCACATAATACCTATCTGCCTCGGCGTTTGCCTTACGCCAATTCTCCCACCGGATAGGGAAATGAGAACCTCAGCACGGCCCGTCTTCAACGACGCGATAGTCCGCGGCGCGGGCTTCGCAGGAATTGGGGAAGGTACGCGTCTCGCCGTGCCGGCGCGCGCACACCGGCGCATATTCGCGGGTGCAGAACGTCTGCTCTTCGCCGCCACCACCGCCACCGCCACCGCCGCCACCGTCGCGGCACGGACCGTCGCGCACGATGCGATAGCCGGCCCGGTCGGCAAGGCAGGCATTGGCGAAGGTCTGGCGGTCGCCGCCGCGGCGGGCACAGACCGGCTCGTACTGCTTGCTGCAATATTGCGGTTCGGGCCGTGGCGGGCGCGGCCCCGGTCCGTCATCGACCACGACCGTGCAGGCGGCAAGAATTGCCGACAGCAACAGGATGACAAAACCCTGCCGCGAAAAGATTGCCGCCAGAAATTTCATGATGATCTCCCACGATCGCGTCCCCGGTTGCCGATCCTCGCCATTCCCTTGCCAATTGCAACCCCCGTTTGCAGCCCTTTCAGCCGGAAACGGCGCCTGGGCCGTGGTTGGCGACAGCCTCCTCGGCCACCTCGACATCTGGCCCATTCGTGGCCCGGCTCTGGCCGATGACCCCGCCGGCAAGCAAGCCTATGCCGAGCCGATCGATGTTCAGGTCAGTCGATCCATGCGTCGGGATGCGCCAATGCGGCGGCCCGCGGCGCTATCTTGCAACCATCACGTTTCCGTGCGATAAATTCCGTGTTCGGGCATTTGCGACCCGGAGAGCGGAACGTTTTGGACGACCTTTCCCCGATACTGTGAATCTCTGACGGCCCCGTTTTCGGCGGGGGGTTTGACCATGCGCCAATGCATGACTGCCGAAGCAACCACCGGGAACTGCCCTTTGCGCCAGGCGGCGGGCAGGACCACCAAAGACTGAACGGGTGAAGGAGTTTCCCCAATGGCCCAGACCGGCACCGTTAAATTCTTCAACGCGACCAAAGGCTTCGGTTTCATCACGCCCGATGGCGGCGCCAAGGATGTGTTCGTCCATATTTCCGCGATCGAGGCCTCCGGCCTGCGCACGCTCGTCGACGGCCAGAAGGTTACCTTCGACGTCGAGCCGGACCGCATGGGCAAGGGCCCGAAGGCCGTCAACCTCCGCGCTGCCTGAGCCATCGGGACGTCCCTCGGACGCGCGACGAAGGCTCCAATGCCTGAACCTGGCTTGGAGAGGGATCTGAATTTTGAAAGGCGCGGCGATCTTCGTCGCGCCTTTTTCGTGCCGAAGACGCACACCAATGCATATCGCCCAAAAATGGCTGGTTCGGAGAACGATATGCATGAAAACAAGGACTCTGAGGCGCGCCGTGACGCCCTATGGCTGCCCGCAAAACTTTCTCTTGCCGATGACGCTAAAATAAAGGACAAATTTCCACTCGGGCATTTGCCGGCCCGAGACTGGAGTTTATGGGACAAAGGAGCTTCCCATGCCGCAGACCGGCACCGTCAAATTCTTCAACCATGCCAAGGGCTTCGGCTTCATCACGCCCGATGATGGCGCGAAGGATGTTTTCGTCCATATTTCAGCCGTGCAGGCGTCAGGTCTTTCCGGTCTCGAGGATGGGCAGAAAGTGTCATTCGACACCGAGCCGGACAAGCGTGGCAAGGGTCCGAAGGCCGTCAACCTGTCGGTCGGCTGAGCCGGCTCGGCGACGGCAAGCAGTTTCGCCCTCTTGAGAGCGTGTGATCCTTGACGCCTGTTTTTGAATCAACACGTCGAAATCCGTTCAGCCCCCGTTCAGCCACGGTTGCATATTAGTCTTTGGTAAAGCCGCACCGCATCCCCGAAACTGCACGGGCCGGTACGAAGGAGACCAAGATGAACCGAATTTTCAAGACTGCCGTCCTGTCCGCTGCCGTGGTCGCCACCACGCTTTCGGCCTTGCCCGCCGCCAACGCACGTGACTGGCACCGTCATCACGGCAACGGCGATGCCATTGCCGCCGGCGTGCTCGGCCTCGCGGCCGGCGCGCTGATCGGTGGTGCATTGGCCAATGACCGGCCGCCACCCGACGCTGACCGCTACTACGACGACGGTTACTACGATCGTGACGTCGTGGTGCGCCCGGCCCCGGTCCGCCGCTACTATGCGGAGCCGAGGGTTGTCTACGCCGATCGTTATGCCGAGCCGTGGACGCGTGACTGGTACGAATACTGCTCGGACCGCTACCGCACCTTCAATTCCCGCACCGGCACGTTCACCGGTAATGACGGCGAGCAGCATTTCTGCACGGCGAACTAAGACCAAGGGCTTCCCTGCCCCAAGCAAAAAGCGCTGACCGCGAGGCCGGCGCTTTTTGTTATTGAGCCCCTATTTCGATCGGATCGCCAAAGGGCGCCAGGGTGCGTTGAGATTCAGATCAGGCCAGCCTCAGCTGAATATCAGCACAGCCTAGACCAGGAACGGATTGGTACGCCTCTCCTCGCCGAAGCGGCCGCCGGGACCATGGCCGCAGATGAAGCCGATATCGTCGCCGAGCGCCAGGAGCTTGTCCTTGATCGAGGCGATCAGCGCCGCATGGTCACCGCCCGGCAGGTCGGTGCGGCCGACCGAACCGCGAAACAGCACGTCGCCGACATGGGCGAACTTGGCCGCGCGGTTGTAGTAGACGACATGGCCGGGGGCGTGGCCGGGGCAGTGCAACACCTCGAACACATGCGAACCGAACGAGACGGTCTCGCCTTCGGTCAGGAACCGGTCGGGCACGCAGTTGCGCGCGCCCGCGATGCCATAGCGCCTGCCCTGGTTTTCAAGATTGTCGAGCAGCGACTTGTCGGCCTCGTGCGGGCCGATGATCTCGACTCCGAGCGCTTCCTTCAGTTCCATGGCGCCGCCGGCGTGGTCGATATGGCCATGCGTTATCCAGATCGCACCGGCTGATATCGCATTGTCCTTCAGCGCCGCCAGCACCTTGTCGATATCACCGCCCGGATCGACGACGACACCATGCTTGTCGTCCATGTCGAACAGGATGGTGCAATTCTGCTGGAACGGTGTGACCGGCACGATGCCGGCATTGAGCTGACCCATGATCGTCCTTTCGCTATGCCAGCGGTGATGTAGAGATGCCAGTGAAGGGCGTCCACCCTTCGAAAGACGAACAGTCAGTAGCCCTAAAACGGAAATGGGCGGCCGAAGCCGCCCATTTGAAAAGACGAATGGCCGCTTACTTCTTCATGGCGCCCATGACCGCACCGAGAATGCCGGTCAGGATCGCGCCGCCGCCGGCACCGCCGACGATGTTCTGCAGGTTCAGCGCGCTGCCGAGACCGCTCGTTGCCGCCGCAGCCGCGGCCGGATCGACCGCACCGCCGCCGAGCAGGCTGCCGAGGAGCGCCGCACCGCCGACGCCGCCAATGGCTCCGCCCAGGATTTTGGGAAGCTGACCCATCGCCGCTGTCTTGAGCGCCGCACCGACCGCCTGACCACCGATGATACCTGTAATCACCTGTATGATGATCGGAAGAAGCGTGTTCATGTCCATATGATTAGTCCCTCCATAGCTGCCAGCCTCCCGGGCCGACAGCATCATGAGACGCCGAATTGGACGAAAGTCAAATGCAAGAATGCTTAAATAAAAGGGGCGGTCCCAAAACCGCCCCTGCTTGCTAAAAAAGCTGTGACTATCGTTATTCTGCGGCGATCGCGTGCTTGGGTTGAACGGCGGCAGAATAGTCGTTCATAAGGTTTTTGGCGATTTCACCGACCTCGAATCGGTAAGGTCCGATCTCCGAAACCGGCGTTACTTCCGCCGCGGTGCCGGTCAGGAAGCATTGCTCGAAGCCCTCCAGTTCTTCCGGCAGGATGGCGCGTTCGATCACCTCCAGACCGCGATCCTTGGCCAGCCCAATGACCGTGCGCCGGGTGATGCCGTCGAGGAAGCAATCCGGCTTGGGCGTGTGGATCTTGCCGTCCTTGACGAAGAAGATGTTGGCGCCGGTCGCTTCCGCGACCTGGCCACGCCAGTCGAGCATCATGGCGTCGGCATAGCCCTTGGCCTCGGCGGCATGCTTGGACATGGTGCAGATCATGTAGAGGCCGGCGGCCTTCGATTTGGATGGTGCGGTGCGCGGGTCCGGCCGGCGCCATTCCGCCACGTCGAGACGGATGCCTTTCAGCTTCTGCGCCGGATCGAAATAGCTCGGCCACTGCCAGATGGCGATGGCGCAGTTGATGCGGTTGTTCTGCGCCGAAACGCCCATCTGTTCGCTGCCGCGCCAGGCGATCGGCCGGACATAGGCATCCTGGAAATCCTGCTTCTTCAGAAGCGTGGTGGAGGCGTCGTTGAGCTCGGCCACCGAATAAGGAATCTTGAAGCCGAGCAGGCGCGCCGATTCGTGCAGGCGCTCGGTGTGTTCGTTGAGCTTGAAGATCTCGCCGCCATAGGCGCGCTCGCCCTCGAAGACGGCGCTGGCGTAATGCAAGCCATGGGTCAGCACATGGACCTTGGCCTCACCCCATTGGACGAATTCGCCGTTCATCCAGATGAAGCCATCCAGTTGATCGAAGGGAACGGATGCCATGGTAACCTCCCGCGGGCGGCAGCCCGCATAGTGTTGTATCGTTGTGTGTTTCGTGTCGGTCGCGCAAAGCGGCCATTGTGCTGGAGCGTAAGCGGATAATTGCGCTCTGGCAAACTCAGGAAGTTCCGGAAAAACCGGCTTGCCTTGCCTTTTCGTTCGCAATCCGCCCAAAAGCTTGTCAAAAATTACCATTGCAGGGAAATTACGTCAATAGTACTGACATAATCTCTCTTCCCCACGGAGAAATGATGACGGATCGAAGCCACGCAGCCGGGAAACCGATCAGGACCGCGATCACGGACGAGGACGGCATCGACTTCGCCATCATCGAACTGCTCTTCTTCGCCTATCGTGACTTCACCTCCGATCCGGATCAGATCCTGGCCGATTACGGCTTCGGCCGCGCCCACCACCGGGTGCTGCATTTCGTCAACCGCAGGCCGGGCCTGACGGTCGCCGAACTGCTCGACGTGCTGAAGATCACCAAGCAGAGCCTGGCCCGCGTGCTCAAGCAGTTGATCGACACCGACCATGTCGTGCAGTTGCAAGGTCCGCGCGACCGCCGCCAACGCGAGCTTTATCCGACGGCCAAGGGCCGTGCGCTGGCGCTGGCGCTGGCACGGCCACAGTCGCGCCGCATCCATGCTGCATTGGGAGATTCCGGAATAACCGAACGGACCTTGGTGGAACGGTTCCTCGAAGCGATGGTCGATCCGGAACTGAGGGCGCAGATCGACGTGGGGTCCGCAAAAATGTCAGGGAAAAACCATGGAGAGCACTGAACGGGTCGATCACGCGGCCGCACCGGACGACGACGCGCCGCATTTGCTTGTCGTCGACGACGACACCCGCATCCGCAATCTTCTCAAGCAGTATCTGACCGAAAACGGCTTTCGCGTCACCGTCGCCGGCAATGCCGGCGAAGCCAGGCGCAAGCTCGCCGGCCTCGACTTCGACCTTCTGGTGCTCGACGTCATGATGCCCGGTGAGACGGGCGTCGACCTGACAAAGTCGCTGCGCGCCGAAAAGAACGTGCCGATCCTGATGCTGACAGCGCTGTCGGAAACCGATAGCCGCATCAGTGGGCTGGAGGCCGGCGCCGACGACTACCTGCCAAAACCTTTCGATCCGCGCGAGCTGATCCTGCGCATCAACAACATCCTGCGCCGCGGTGGCCCGGCGACCACGCCGAAGGTCGAGCAGCTGGTTTTCGGCCCCTACACCTTCCAGATCGCCAGGCGCGAATTGAAGCGTGGCGGCGAGGCGCTGAAGCTGACCGATCGCGAGCAGGAGATCCTGGCGATCTTCGCCGCGCGAGCAGGCGAGACGATACCCCGCCACGAGCTTGTTGGCGACGATTCGGAAGTCGGCGAGCGCACCATCGACGTCCAGATCAACCGCCTGCGCCGCAAGATCGAGCGCGATCCGTCCAATCCGGTCTGGCTGCAAACCGTGCGCGGTATTGGGTATCGGCTCAGCGTGGAATAGAATGCCGCCTGCGGCCGGCTGAACGGCTGCGGGCAAGCGAAAAGAGCGGATGGCAACCACGGAACTGGAACAGCCGGGCAATGGCGGCTTGAGCGCACGCGCGACGCGGACGCTGAAGGCGGTGCCGCGCGCCTGGAACCGGTTCTGGCGCCTTGTGTCGCTATATATGCCCAAGCGGCTCTATGCCCGCTCGCTGATCATCGTCATCGCGCCGATGATCCTGCTGCAATCGGTCGTCGCCTTCGTCTTCATGGAGCGCCATTGGGCAACCGTGACGCAGCGCCTGTCGCAGGCCACCGTGCGCGACATCGCCGCCATCATCGACCTGATCGAGACCTATCCGCACGACGCGGACTACACCAACATCATCCGCATCGCCCAGGACCGCATGCAGCTAAAGGTCGACCTGCTGCCGCCCGACCCCTTGCCGCCGCCGGGACCCAAACCCTTCTTCTCGATCCTCGACGATGTTCTGTCGTCCGAAATCACCCGCCAGATCAACCGCCCGTTCTGGATCGACACGGTCGGCAATTCCAACATCGTCGAGGTGCGCGTCCAGCTCGAGAACAGGGTGCTGCGCGTCTTCGTGCGCCGCAGCCAGGCCTATGCCTCGAACACCCACATCTTCCTGATCTGGATGGTCGGCACTTCGCTGGTGCTGCTGATGATCGCCATTCCCTTCCTGCGCAATCAGATCCGCCCGATCCTGACGCTTGCCGAAGCCGCCGAAAGCTTCGGCAAGGGCCGGCCGATGCCGCGCGATTTCCGGCCGCGCGGCGCCGAGGAGGTTCGCCGCGCCGGCTTTGCCTTCATGCAGATGCGCGAGCGCATCGAACGCCAGATCGAGCAACGCACCGCCATGCTGACCGGCGTCAGCCATGATCTCAGAACCATCCTCACCCGCTTCAAGCTGCAGCTGGCGCTGGCAGGCGGCAAGGCCGAGACCAAGGCGGCGCTCGACCAGGATATCGACGACATGCAGTCGATGCTCGAAGGCTATCTCTCCTTTGCCCGCGGCGAGGCTTCGGAAGATGCCGGACGGTTCGATCTCGAGGCCTATTTCCAGAAACTCGACGAGGAAGCCAGGCTGCGCAAGCGCAAGCTGTCGACGACGCTTGCCGGCGATCCCGATGTGCATGTGCGGCCGAACGCCTTCGCCCGGCTGATGTCCAACGTCATCGGCAACGCCTTCCGCTATGCCAAGACAGTGGAGGTCAACGCCACCCATGGCCGCGGCTCGCTACTGGTCACCATTGACGATGACGGCCCGGGCATTCCGGCCGACAGGCGCGAAGACGTGTTCAAGCCCTTCGTGCGGCTCGACGAGGCGCGCAACCTCGACGCCAGCGGCACCGGGCTCGGCCTGTCGATTGCCCGCGACATCGCCCGCAGCCATGGCGGCGATATCACCCTGGACGACAGCCCGCTCGGCGGCCTGCGCGCCGTCATCAAGGTTCCAGCATAGCGGAGCATGATCCCGAAAAGTGGAAACCGGTTTTCGGACAAGATCTTGCTCCACTAAAACACGGGCTTCATCCGCCCGTCATGAAACCATGGTCAAGAGCGCGAATGAAGCGCGCGACCTCGATTGATTCGGCCTTGCCGCCTCACTTCGACCCCGTACCCGCCCGGGTGCGCTGGAGCGAAGTGAGGGTAGCCAGTTGGTCGCCGTTCCGGCATCGTCTCAAGGCAACCGTCGACCTTTCCTGCAAAGGGCCGCCATGCGCATATTGATGGTCACCGACGCCTGGCGCCCGCAGGTCAATGGCGTCGTCCACACGCTGGAGCGGCTCACCGAAACGCTGAAATCCTTCGATGTCGCCGTGGATTTCCTGACACCCAACATCTTTCACACCTTGCCCTTGCCGACCTACCCCGACATAAGGCTGGCGCTGACCACGCCCGGCCATGTCGCGCGCTTGATCGAAGCCGGCAAGGCCGACCATATCCACATCGTCACCGAGGGTCCGCTCGGCATCATGGCGCGGCGCTATTGCCGCAATGCCGGCCGGCCGTTCACCACCAGCTATCACACGCGCTTTCCCGAATATCTCAGCGCCCGCCTGCCGGTGCCGGAGAGCTGGGCCTATCGCTGGCTGCGCGATTTCCACAATTCCGGCCAGGGCACGCTGGTCGCCACCCAGTCGCTCGCCGACGACCTTTCGGCGCGCGGCTTCACCAAGCTCAGGCCATGGACGCGCGGCGTCGACACCGATCATTTCCGGCCGGACAAGAAGAAGGATCTCGGCTTCCCCGGGCCGGTCTTCCTCTGCGTCGGCCGCGTCGCCATCGAAAAGAACCTGAGCGCCTTCCTCGACCTCGACTTGCCCGGCAGCAAGGTGATCGTCGGCGAAGGCCCCGAGCTTGCCCGGCTGAAGGCGAAGTACACGCAGGCGCATTTCCTAGGCCATCGCCCCAATGACGAACTGGCCGAGATCTATGCCTCCGCCGACGTCTTCGTCTTCCCCAGCCGCACCGACACGTTCGGCAACGTCATCATCGAGGCGCTTGCCAGCGGCACGCCGGTCGCTGCCTATCCGGTGACTGGACCGATCGACATCGTCGGCGACGGTTTTGGCGGCGCGGTTTCGAACGACCTGCGCGAGGCAGCGCTCGCCGCGCTCAACGTCGACCGCGCCGAGGCGCGCGAACGCGCCATGCGCTATAGCTGGAAAGCCTGCGCTGAAATGTTTCTCGACACGGTCGAGGAAGCACTGGGAACGACGCGGAAGCTGGTGGCCTAAAATAACCTGCCGCCGTCCGGCACCCTGCGCTCGATAGCGCCAAGCACGACGGCGCCCTCTTCGTCGGGAAAGCCGAGCGTCAGCACTTCCGACATGAACGGGCCGATCTGGCGCGGCGGGAAATTGACCACCGCGAACACTTGCCGGCCGATCAGCGTTTCGGGCGTATAATATTTGGTGATCTGCGCCGACGATTTCTTGATGCCGATGCCGGCGCCGAAATCGATCTTCAGCTTGAATGCTGGCTTGCGCGCCTCCGGAAACGGTTCGGCTTCGACGATCGTGCCGGCGCGGATGTCGACACGATCGAAATCGGCAAAACTGATCTCGGGCATAAGCGCGCTGCTCGAACTCATCTCTGTCTTGTCTGCCTACTGTGGTTCAGGCGTTGCCGTAGGTCTCGAACAGCACGCCGGCCAGCGCGTCCTTGGCCGAGGTTCCGGACCAGACGACGAATTGGAAGGCCTGGAAATAGCATTCGCAAGCTTCCAGCGCCGACGACAGCAAGACTTCAACCTGCTGGCTCGACGGTTCGACCCCCCCGGCCAGCAGCAGCGACTGGCGGAACATGATCGCGCCCTCCTGCTCCCAGAGGTCGAAATGGCCAAACAGCATCTGTTCGTTGATCAGCGACAGCAGCCGCATCACTTCCAGCGCGCGGGTCTCCGGCACCTTGATGTCGAAGGCGCAGGCCAGGTGCAGCGCCTCGAAATCCTCCATCCACGAGAAGGAGACGTGATAGTCGGTCCAGCTGCCGGCAACCGAGATCGAAATCTCGTCGTCGCCAGCCCGCTCGAAGGACCAGTCGTTGTTGTGGGCCACCTGCTCGATAACATCCACCGGATGGATTTCGCGGGACAATTCGAGTTCGAGAAGTTCCATGGAATGCTTCCTGTCGTTCTGTACGAGCGCCGCCACACGCTCCGCGGGAGGGCACACACAACGAACAATCTGATCTAGAACTCGGACGGTCAGGACTTTCTTCGCGCAAAGAGCACTTCTCGACACAAAGACCCCAGACCGGACCCCACCGCCCGGCCGCATGACCCTGCTCCGAATCATGCAACAAATTCAGTCTATTGATCGGGAGTCGCGTGAACAGCCCAATTTTTCGCACTGCGTCATTCGCATGTGGAAAGCCGCTGTCACAAAGATTCATGCAATGCCGTTAAGCGATTCACGGCAAAGCGCTTTTCAGGATCGGGCTATGTGGAAAAGTTTAACGATTATTTTTTTGCGCGGGGCTTGGCCGCCGCCGCCGGTGCGGCGTCACCGCCCAGTTCGGCGAGCTTCGCCTCGAGCACCTCGATGCGGGCGACAAGGCGGGTGTTTTCTTCCCGAGCCTTGGCGGCCATCTCGCGTGCGGCTTCGAACTCTTCGCGCTGCACCACATCCATGGTGTTGAGAATGCGCTCGGCCTGCCCCTTGAAGGCGGTCTCCACCTCACGGCGCACGCCCTGGGCGGCCCCGGCGGCGTCGGTCATCAGCTTGGCGAATTCATCGAGAATGCGGTTCGGTCCGGTCGACATGGCAAATCCTCGCTTGCTTAAATTGACGTAGTGGCGCTGCGCGCGGAATGCAAGAACGTTGGAGCCTGCTGCGGCATCACGTCGGATCCACCCTTTATCCAAACACTGGCAAATCCGGTCAATAACTATTATTATTTGGAGCAGTTCGCAGGAGCACCGACATGGCCATTAGCGCAGACTTAGGCACCCGTCTCGAAGACATCGTCAACCAGCTTGTCAGCACCGGTCGCTATAATTCGAAGAGCGAAGTGCTGCGCGAAGGCGTGCGCCTTGTCGAAGAGCGGGAGAAGCGCCTTGCCGCTCTCGATGCCGCTCTCGCCAAAGGCATTTCGGATGCTGATGCCGGGAGGGTGAAGCCCGCAGACGAGGTGTTTGACCGGCTGGAGGCCAAATACAGAGCGATGGCAGAGAAGAGCAAGTGAAGCGGCTGGTCTTCACCAATCAGGCGGAGGCAGACCTTGAAGCCATTGGCGACCATATCGCACTGGAGAGCCCGTTTCGTGCTGCGACATTCATCCAGGAATTGCGCCACGATTGTGTCGAGTTGCGTGCCATGCCTGAACGGTATTCACTCTTCGAGCGACATCGATCCTCAGGCATTCGGCGACGCGTCCACGGCAACTATCTGATTTTCTATCGCGTTGGCACAGAAACCATAGAGATCCTGCACATCCTGCACGGCGCGATGGACCTTGGACCGATCCTGTTCCCTGACAGTTGACGACGACCACCTTGCCTTGACCCTGCCAAAACCCTGCCGCATGGTCCGCGCGCAAACGCGTTTCGCAACCAAGAGTTCCCAGTTGAACGAATATTTCCTGCTGCCGCTGGCCTCCCTGCCCTTCCCCAACATCAACCCGATCCTCATCCAGATCGGGCCGCTGGCGGTGCATTGGTACGGCGTCGGTTACATCGTCGGCATCCTGTTTGCCTGGTGGTATGCCAAGCGGCTTGCCGCCAATGCCAAGCTATGGCCGAACGGCGTCCTGCCGATGAAACCGGAGGACCTCGACGATTTCATCGTCTGGGCGGCCATCGGTGTCGTGCTCGGCGGCCGCACCGGCTATGTGCTGTTCTACGATTTGGCGCGCTACATTGCGCACCCGCTCGACATCTTTGCGGTCTGGCAAGGCGGCATGTCGTTCCATGGCGGCTTGCTTGGCGTCATCCTCGCCATGACGCTGTTTTCCGTAAAGCGCGGCATCCGCACATGGTCGCTGTTTGACGTCGTGGCCGCCGGCGTGCCGGTCGGCCTTGGCCTGGTGCGCGTCGCCAACTTCATCAATTCCGAGCTGTGGGGCCGGCCAACCGACGTGCCCTGGGCGTTCGAATTCCCCAATGGCGGCCCGTTTGCCCGCCACCCGAGCCAGCTCTACGAGGCGCTACTCGAGGGCGTGGTGCTGTTCCTCGTGCTGCGCATCCTGACCCATTCGCGCCTCAAGCTGAAAACGCCGCGCTTCGTCGGCGGCGCCTTCATCTGCGGCTATGGCCTGTCGCGCATCTTCGTCGAGTTCTTCCGCGAGCCCGACCAGCAGCTCGGCTATCTCCTCGGCACCAACTGGCTGACCATGGGCATGATCCTGTCGACGCCGATGGTGCTGGCCGGCATCTGGGCGATGCTGACCGCCAAGCCGGTGCCGCAGCCGCAGCCGGCATGACACGGCTGAAAACCCGCATCGTCGACCTGATCGAGGCACTGGGGCCTCTTCCCGTCAACGAATACATGGCTCTGTGCCTGTTCGACCCGCGGGACGGTTATTATACGACGCGCGAGCCCTTTGGTGCGGCCGGCGACTTCGTCACCGCACCCGAGATCAGCCAGATGTTCGGCGAACTGGTCGCTGTGTGGATATACCAGGCCTGGCTGGCGAGCGGCCGGCCGCTGCCGGCCACCATCGCCGAGATCGGCCCTGGACGCGGCACGCTGATGAAGGACATGCTGCGCACGCTGTCGCGACTTGATCCCGATCTGGCCAACGGCGCCACATTCGCCATGATCGAGACCAGCCCGCGTCTGGCCGAGGTGCAGCAACAGACGCTTGGCGTCACACCCTTCGCGATTGGCTGGCACGAAACCATCGACACCTTGCCGCGGCAGCCGCTGTTCATCGTCGGCAACGAACTGTTCGACGCCGTGCCCGTCCGTCAGTTCGTCCGCGCCGGCGCCGGCTGGCGCGAGCGCATGGTCGGCCTCGATGACACCAACGCGTTGCGCTTCTTCGCCGGTGCCGGCTCGGTTGACCCGACCTTGTTGCCCGTCGATGCGGCCGAAGCGCCGCAAGGCGCTATCGTCGAAGTCGCGCCGGCCCGAACCGCACTGATGGCAGCCTTCGCCGAGCGCATATCCCGCCATGGCGGCGCCGGGCTATTCCTCGACTATGGCCATCTCCAGCCGGGTGTCGGCGACACATTGCAGGCCTTGCGCGGCCACAATCACGAAGATGTGCTGGCCAACCCCGGCGAGGCCGACCTGACCACCCATGTCGATTTCGCCGCCCTTGCTGCAACCGTGCGCGCGCACGGCCTTGACGCCCATCTGTCGACGCAGGGCGATTTCCTGCTTGGCATGGGTATCCTCGAGCGCGCCGGCCGGCTCGGCGCCGATGCCTCCCAGGCCGCGCGCGACAAGATCACTGAGGCCGTCGAGCGCCTCGCCGGCCCGCAAGCCATGGGCGAACTGTTCAAGGTACTTGCGGTGCTGCCGCACGGCTTGGGGGTTCGGCCCTTTGCCACAGCGGATTGACTTTTCACCGCCGCCCCTCCCAATCTCCCGTCTGGCAAAAAGAGTGGCCCGACCGCCAGCCCCGCCTTCTTCTCAACGAAGCACCTTCTTCTTGACGAAACCGCCTACACGGACAACAACGCCCGCATGCTGAATCAGACCAAACCGGATCCCGTTCGGTCGTCCTTGCTGGACAAGGCACAGGCGCAAGGCATCCGCCACGGCTATTTCACCCGCGTCGGCGGTGTCTCCAGGGGCATCTATCAGGGCCTCAACATCGGCACCGGATCGAATGATGACCAGGCGCTGGTGGCCGAGAACCGCGGCCGTGTCGCCGCCTGGATGGGTGTACCGGCAACCCATCTGTTGACCGCCTGGCAGATCCATTCGCCCGATGTCATCATCGCCCGGGAGCCCTTTGCGGGCGAGCGCCCCAAGGCCGACGCCATCGTCACCGACCGGCCGGGCATCGCCATCGGCGCCTCGACCGCCGATTGCGGTCCGGTGCTGTTCGCGGATGCGCAGGCGCGCGTCATCGGCGCCGCACATGCCGGTTGGAAAGGCGCTTTCACAGGCGTGCTCGAAAACACCATCCTCGCCATGGAAAGCCTCGGCGCCCGTCGCGACAACATCGTCGCCGTGCTCGGCCCCTCGATCGGCCCGCAAAACTATGAAGTCGGGCCGGAATTCGTCGCCCGCTTTGTCGAGGCCGACGCCGAAAATAGCAGCTATTTCGCGCCTTCGGCCAACGCCGGCCATGCGATGTTCGACCTCAACCGCTACACGGTCGACCGGCTGGCCAAGGCCGGCGTGACGGCCGAGGGCCTCGACCGCTGCACTTATGCCGAGGAAGATCTGTTTTACTCCTACCGGCGCACCACGCACCGCAAGGAGCCCGATTACGGCCGGCAGGTTTCGGCAATCGTTTTGGAGAGACAATAATGGCGCTGCATTTTGAACGATCGGAATTCGACGCGCGGCGCGACCGGCTGATGATCGAGATGGCCGAGAAGAAGCTCGACGCCATCCTGCTGTTCGCGCAGGAGAGCATGTACTGGCTGACCGGCTACGACACGTTCGGCTTCTGCTTCTTCCAGTGCCTGGTGGTGAAGGCCGACGGTTCGATGGTGCTTCTGACCCGCTCGGCCGACCTGCGCCAGGCGCGCCAGACATCGATCATCGACAACATCGTTCTGTGGACCGACCGCAACGGCGCCAATCCGGCGGTCGACCTGCGCAACCTGCTCAACGAGCTCGACCTGCTCGGCGCCCGCATCGGCGTCGAATACGACACTCATGGCCTGACCGCCTTCAACGGCCGCCGCTTGGATGAGCAGTTGCAGACCTTCGGCCAGATCGCCGATGCATCCGGCATTGTCGGCCGGCTGCGCCTGTTCAAGAGCCCGGCCGAGATCGCCAAGGCCGAGAAAGCCGCCAATCTCTCCGACGACGCGCTCGATGCGGCCTTGCCGCTGATCAAGCAGGGCGGCGACGAAGCCCTGATCCTGGCCGCCATGCAGGGCGCGATCTTCGCCGGCGGCGGCGATTATCCGGCCAACGAGTTCATCATCGGTTCCGGCGTCGACGCGCTGCTGTGCCGCTACAAGGCCGGCCGCCGCAAGCTCACCAAGAACGACCAGCTGACGCTCGAATGGGCCGGCGTCTTCAACCACTACCATGCGCCGATGATGCGCACGGTGCTGACCGGCAAGGTCTCGAAGCGCCATCAGGAGCTGTTCGACGCGGCCCGCGCTGCTCTTCTGGCCGTCGAGAAGGCGATGACGCCGGGCAACAGCTTCGGCGACGTGTTCGATGCCCATGCCCGCACCATGGAGGCACACGGCCTGACCAAGCACCGGCTAAACGCCTGCGGCTACTCGGTCGGCGCCCGCTTCACGCCGTCCTGGATGGACATGCCGATGTTCTACCAGGGCAACCCCGAACCGATCGCGCCGAACATGACGCTGTTCGCCCACATGATCATCATGGATTCCGACACCGAGACGGCAATGACGCTTGGCCGCACCTACCTGACCACCGAATCCCAGCCGAAGCCCCTGTCCCGCCATGATCTCGACTTGATCGTACAGTGAATCCATAATGGGAGGCGTTCTTCTCCAAGGAGTTAGAAGGCAAATGAGACGATCGCATGTGACGACCGTGTCATTGCTTGTGGCATTGGCTCTTGGCGCCTGCACCAACGCAAAGGACGTGCTCGAACCGTCGGCGATCACCCCGCCGGCGACATCGGCACAGACGCAGCCCGCCACGCCGGGCAACGCGGCAACAGCGGTTCCGGCACCGGCCCCGCCTGCCACCAGCACGGCGAGCGCTCCAGCAACCACCACCACACCGGTCACATCAGCCCAAAGCGCTGCCATCCTGTCGAAGACCCGCCTGCAGATCGCGCCGATCGTCGGCGCGTCGGTGGAAGCCGCGACACCGCTGACGGCGGAGTTGCAGACCCGCGCCAGGCAGCGCGGCATTACATTGGCCGGCAGCGCTGACGCAGCCGCGACCCATGTGCTTAAAGGCTATTTCTCGACGATGTCGGAAGGCGCGGACACCACAGTCATCTATGTCTGGGACGTTTATGATCCGGCCGGCAACCGCCTGCACCGCATCAACGGCCAACAGAAGGCGCCTTCGGTCAATTCCGGCGGCAGCGGGGGCGGCGACAGCTGGAAGGCGGTCTCACCGGCCACCATGCAGGCGATCGCCGACCAGACGATCGACCAATTCGCGGCCTGGCTTGGCGGCAAGGCTGGCTAGGGGCATCGGACCAAAAGTGGAAACGGTCTTGGGAAAATCCGATGCCCAAACGAGAGGAGGAGCAGCGGAAGTCCGCTGCTTCCTGTTGCCTGCCGGCGAAGGCGCGGAGCTTTCTTGAGTTTAGCCGGCGGATTCCCGATCTCGGCGCTTGCAATACCGGCGCGGGCCGCTAAAAGCCCGGTTAAAGGGCGCAAGCGAGTCCGTCAGGGCTTTCCATCCTCCACCAGGAACGGTGCATGAAACTCTTCGCGGGCAATTCCAACAGGGTGCTGGCCGAAGCGGTCGCCCGGTACCTCAACGTCCCGCTGGGCAAGGCCACTGTCAGGCGCTTCGCCGATCAGGAAATCTTCGTCGAAATCCAGGAAAATGTGCGCGGCGAGGATGTCTTCATCCTGCAGTCGACATCGTTCCCGACCAACGATCACCTGATGGAACTGCTCATCATGATCGATGCCTTCATGCGCTCGTCGGCCAAGCGCATCACGGCGGTGATCCCGTATTTCGGCTACGCCAGGCAGGATCGCCGCGCCTCCGGCCGCACTCCGATCTCGGCCAAGCTGGTCGCCAACATGATCACCCGCGCCGGCGTCGACCGCGTCTTGACGCTCGACCTGCATGCCGGCCAGATCCAGGGCTTCTTCGACATCCCGACCGACAATTTGTTTTCCGTGCCGGTCATGGCCCGCGACGTGAAGGCAAAATACAAGCAACTCGGCAACGTCGTGGTGGTATCGCCCGATATTGGCGGCGTGGTACGGGCTCGCGCGCTTGCCAAGCGCTTCGATGCACAGCTCGCCATCGTCGACAAGCGCCGCGAGCGTCCCGGTGAATCGGAAGTCATGAACATCATCGGCGCGGTCGCCGGCAAGGATTGCCTGCTGATCGACGACATCGTCGATTCCGGCGGCACGCTGTGCAACGCCGCCGATGCGCTGCTGGCCAACGGCGCCACCAGCGTCACCGCCTATATCACGCACGGCGTGCTGTCGGGCGGTGCGGTTGCCCGCATCAGCGGCTCGAAATTGCAGGAACTGGTGATCACCGATTCCATCCAGCCGACGCAAGGCGTGCTCGACGCTCCCAACATCCGCGTCATCTCGATCGCCGATCTGATGGGCGAAGCCATCTCGCGCACGGCGACCGAGGAATCGGTGTCGAGCCTCTTCGACTAAGACCGATACCTGACCTTACGGCGCAGGACTCTCCAATCGAACCGGGCCAATCAGGCGGCGAGCGACTTCGACGCTTTCGCGTGCGCCACGCATATAGCCACGCGGCGACGCGCCCAGCATGCGTTTGAACATGGTGATGAAGGCCGGCACACTGTCATAGCCAAGATCGAGCGCCACCCTGGTGATCGGTTCGCCATCGGCCAGCCGCGGCAGCGCCGCGAACAGGCAGGCTTGCTGGCGCCATGTCGACAGCGACAGGCCGGTCTGGCGCTGGAAGGCGCGGGTGAAGGAGCGGCGGCTCATGCCGGCGGCATCAGCCCACTCGTCGATCGTCGCGTGCGGCGAAGGTGCGGCGACGAAGCGCCGGCATAGCGCCGACAGCCTGGGATCGGACGGAAACGGCAAGCCGAGCGGCCGTTCCGGCAGAGTCGGGATTTCGTGCAGCAGCAGTTTCATGATCAACCCGCCGCGCCCTTCCAGCTCGCCGCCCTGTGGCAGCTTTTCCGATTCCACGATCAGGCTGTGCATCAGGTCGGTGACGCCGACGACGCGCAAGCCTTCGGGCAGCCCGGGGATCGCCTGCGGCATGACATAGACCGAACGCATCGAGACATCGCCCAGCATCTCGACGGAATGCTCGGTGCCGGCTGGAATCCACATCGCGTGGTCGGGCGGCACCATCCAGCGCCCGTAGCGCGTCGTCACCAGCACCACGCCAACCAGCGCATGCAGCAGCTGGCTGCGGCTGTGGCGGTGTTGCGGCACACGGTAACCGTCCGGATATTCGGTCGGCAGCGCCACCGCCGGCCCGGCCACTTGCTCCAGCCACTGCCAGCGGCTCTCGTGCAACTGACCGAGACTGGCATTGCCAGCGTGAAAGACCTCTTTGCCGTGCGGCATCCTGTATGGCCCACTTGCGAAACTATTGGACCAAAGCACGAAAGAAGTCGTGCGGCAAGCGGCTTATAAGGCACAGTCCTTAAGGGCGGCCGCAGGAGCGTCCGTCTACTGCCTGCGGGCGTGCCCGCCAAAAAGACCACGGAGCCTACCTTGACCGATACGACAGCCGCCAGCGTCGCCCCACCGGCGAGCGCCAGTCACGCTTCAGCCCAGGCGACGGCCTTCACCGTCATCCTGGCGGTGAGCTTCTGCCACTGCATCAACGACATCATGCAGTCGCTGCTATCGGCCATCTATCCCCTGCTGAAAGAGAACTACGGCCTCGACTTCTGGCAGATCGGCCTCCTGACCTTCACCTTCCAGGTGACCGCATCGCTGCTGCAGCCGGTGATCGGCATGATCACCGACAAGCGGCCGATGCCCTATTCGCTGCCCTACGGCATGGCGTCATCGCTGATCGGCCTGGTCGTGCTCGCCTATGCCGGGCATTATTCGCTGCTCCTGATCGGTGCCTCGCTGATCGGTATCGGTTCGGCGATCTTCCACCCGGAATCCTCGCGCATCGCCCGCTTCGCCTCCGGCGGCCGTTTCGGCCTGGCGCAGTCGCTGTTCCAGGTCGGCGGCAATTTCGGCCAGTCCATGGGACCGCTGCTGGCCGCCTTCATCGTCGTGCCCTTCGGCCAGACCAGCATATCCTGGTTCGCCGTCGGCTCGCTGATCGGCATCATCGTTTTGTGGCAGGTCGGCGGCTGGTACAGCCGGCTGCGCGCCGCACAGGGCAACCGCAAGACGGCGAGCTTCGTCTCGCCCTTCCCGCGCCGCAAGGTGATGTGGGCACTGGCGGTGCTGACGCTGCTGGTGCTGACCAAGAACGCCTACATCGCCAGCCTCGCCAGCTACTACACCTTCTATTCCATCCATAAGTTCGGCGTTTCGGTGCAGATGTCGCAGGTCATGCTGTTCCTGTTCCTCGGCGCCTCGGCGCTGGGCATCCTGCTCGGCGGCCCGTTCGGCGACCGCTATGGACAGAAGGCGATGATCTGGTTCTCCATCGTCGGCGTGCTGCCCTTCACGCTCGCCCTGCCCTACGCCAATATGGAATGGACGATGGTGCTGACGGTGCTGATCGGCCTGATCCTATCGTCGGCCTTCTCCAACATCGTCGTCTTCGCCCAGGAACTGGTGCCGGGACGTGTCGGCATGATCGCCGGCATCTTCTTTGGCTTCGCCTTCGGCATGGGCGGCATCGCGGCTGCCGTGCTTGGCGTCGTCGCCGACATGAAGGGCATCGATTATGTCTTCCAGATCTGCTCGTATCTGCCGCTGCTTGGGCTGCTGACGGTGTTCTTGCCGAACATGAAGGAAGCCAGGAAGGCTCAGGCGGCCGCTGCAACCCGCTAGACCTGAACCGGGCGAGAAAGCCACCCGCCCGATGGCGGGTGGCTTTTTTCTTCGAAAATATTCTAGGCCTTGAAGAAGGCCAAGAGGTCGGCATTGATGACATCGGCATGGGTCGTCGCCATGCCATGCGGGAAGCCCTTGTAGACCTTGAGCTCGCCCTTCTTGAGCAGCTTGATCGTCAGCAATGCCGAGTCGGCGATGGGAACGATCTGGTCGTCGTCGCCATGCATGACCAGCACCGGCACGTCGATCGCCTTCAGATCCTCGGTAAAGTCGGTCTCCGAGAAGGCCTTGATGCAGTCGTAGTGCGCCTTGGTGCCGCCCATCATGCCTTGGCGCCACCAATTGTCGATGATCCCTTGCGAGACCTCCGCGCCCGGACGGTTGAACCCATAGAACGGACCGGCCGGAACATCGCGGAAGAACTGGGCGCGGTTGGCTGCCTGGGCAGAACGGAAGCCATCGAAGACCTCGATCGGCAGGCCGCCGGGATTGGATGCGGTCTTGAGCATGATCGGCGGCACCGCGCCGATCAGCACCGCCTTGGCGACACGGCCCTCGGCGCCGTATTTGGCGACATAGCGCGCCACTTCGCCGCCGCCGGTCGAATGGCCGATATGGATGGCGTTCTTGAGGTTCAGATGGGCGGCGAGTTCCGCGACATCGGCGGCGTAGGTGTCCATCTCATTGCCGATATCCGTCTGGGTCGAGCGGCCGTGACCGCGGCGGTCATGGGCAATGACCCGGTAGCCTTGTGCCAGGAAGAACAGCATCTGCGCGTCCCAATCGTCGCTGCTCAACGGCCAGCCGTGATGGAAGACAACAGGCTGCCCGGTGCCCCAGTCCTTGTAGTAGATCTGCGTTCCGTCCTTGGTGGTGATCGTGCCGCTGCCGGAGCTGGGCTTGGTCTGCGAGGTCATCTCAATCTCCGTTCTGTTGTTTCGCGATAAACAATATCGCGATAACGATATTGCTAACGCAGCCTGAAATCCTTGTCCACAAAAATATGTATCGCGATATTATTTTTCGTGGTAGGCAATTAACGATCAGTCGGCAAAAGGAATGCGCCGTGCCTCTCCCGTTGGACAATCAACTCTGTTTCACGCTCTACGCCACCAGCATGGCGATCAATCGTACCTACAAGCCGATGCTGGACAAGATGGGGATCACATACCCGCAGTACCTGGTGCTCAACGCGCTGGCGGAAGCCGACGGTATGTCGGTCGGCACGGTCGCCCACAGGCTCGCTTTGGAATCGAGCACCGTCACGCCGTTGGTAAAGCGGATGGAGCAGGCTGGCCTGGTGACCCGCCAGCGCAGCCAGGTCGATGAGCGCCAGGTGCAGGTCGATCTAACCGCCGCAGGGCGCGCGCTGCTGGTCCAGTGCAACTGCCTGAACGAGACCTTGATCGAGCGCTCGGGCATGACGCTGAGCGAGCTCGATGCGCTGAACCAGCAAATCCAGGCGCTGCGCAATGCCTTGAGCGGCAATCAGGAGTAGCCGAGCCCAGCCATCTACATCGCTGAAGCCGGAGGGATCCTGCGCAGCGGCTTCAGATCGCGCGGTGGCGGAGCGCCAAAGAAATGCCCCCAAGCCACGGTGCCACCGCCCGCATCGTCATCATGCGGACTTAAGCACGGTGAATGACCGTTTGCGCATGGACCGCTTTGCCTGAAAACTGACGGCGGGAGCGGGGCGGCCGACATGGAAGCCCTGGATCTTGTCTATGCCGAATTCGCGCATAAGGGTCATCTGTTCGTCGGTTTCCACCCCTTCGACCAGGATCTTGTGGCCGCGATTTCGAACCAGGGTGATAATGTCCTGGAGCATTGCCTTGCCGCTCGGGGCGCTGCAGTCGTGCAGAAACGAACGGTCGATCTTCACCGTATCGAAATCGATCAGACGAAGCCACGAAAGGCCCGCGAAGCCCGTCCCAAAGTCATCGAGCCATATCTTGATCCCGAGCAGCTTCAGGTCGCTGATGCAGCGCAGTATGTCCGAATGCATCTCCATCTCCAGTCCTTCGGTGATTTCGAAGGCCAGCCTGCTGCCGGCGACGCCGGTCTCGCCCAGAATGGTCGCGACAGACGTTGCGAAACCGGGCGTCTTGAGCTGGATTGGAGAGACGTTGACACTGACGACACGAACGTGGTCGTCCGCCAGGAGTTCGGCGCACACTGTCCTTATTGCCCAGCGCCCGAGTTCCAGGATAGCGCCTGTTCGTTCCGCGACGGGAATGAACAGGCTCGGCGGAACCGATGTGCCATCCAGCATTTTGAGGCGCATCAGAGCCTCTACGGCTTCAACCCGGTCCGTTTTGATATCCTGGATAGGTTGATAAACGAGTGAAACGAGGTTCTGGCCGATAGCGATCTTCAGCAAAGCCGCAATGTTCTCACTCTCGTCGCTGCTCTGGGGATCGGTTGGGTCGAAAAGCCGGGCACAGTTTCGGCCACCGGCTTTTGCCAGATAGAGCGCGCGATCGGCCTCGTGAATGATCTTCTCCAGCTTGGCGCCGGTCTGCGTCCTGGTGAATGCAGCGCCAACGCTCACCGTCACGATCGAGACGCCGTCGCGCCGCAGTTCGTGGGTAAGCGCCAGATTCTCCACCGTGCTGCAAATGGCTTCCGCGATATCCAGGATCTGCTCTTTTTTCTCCATGCGAGCCAGGACGATGAACTCTTCACCACCATAGCGGCCGATGGAGCCATTATACTGCTTGATCATATCGCTAAGCGCATTGGCGACATGGATCAGGCAGCGGTCGCCTTCTTGATGGCCGTAGCAGTCATTGAACTTTTTGAAGAAGTCCACGTCGATGAGGATCGCCCCAAAACTGGTGCCAACCTTTTGCCAGTCACTCCAGTAATCCCGCAGCTTCTCGTCGATCGCCCGCCGGTTCTCCAGGCCCGTAAGCGGATCGGTCCGCGACAATCTCAGCAGGGCCTTACCGCGTTCAGTCGCCTCGTTGTGCTGAATTTTGGCTTCCAGGGCGTTCAGGAAGACGTTGTAGCGTTCCTCATTCAGTTTCCAGTTCACATATGAGGTGAATGTGAAACAAGAAACGTAGAAAGCTCCAAATACCATTTTGTATGTTATGGTAGAAGGCACGAAATAGTTTACGATATAAAGTATACATAGAATTATTGCAGAAGTTACTATCGAAAGTCTAAAATTGAACGTGAAGAAAAGATTGGCACTCATCATGAAGATAGTGCCGAAGACCATATAGTAGGAGACGCTTTCCTTGTCCGCACCGAAAACAGCAGGGCACAGCCAACCGACATAGCCAAAGATGATGGCTCCGGCGCATGTCACGTCGAGCCATTGCGTTGCGACACCCCGGCGAAGCTGTTCTTCCAGGATCAAAAGCGCGGTCAGTCCGACCGCGAAGCGCGCCGTGATCGTATAGACGGCCACATCTGGAATCAGCAGCAGATCCGTTGCCGAAAACAAGAGATAGATGACAACGGCGATCCAAAGCCCTGGCCGGGCATCCCCCCTCCGCGTCGCGTGAGCTTCCGTGCGGTAAAGGGCGCGGAGTTCGTCCGCCCCCAGTTCGTAACGCTGTTCGTACGGTTCCGTGTGAGCACTATCGGCCAACGCGGATGACGCGTGATCGTTCATCACAGCAAACCCCGTTTGATGGGGATTTTCGGCACCGAACTCATTTCTAGTTTCTGCCCCCACGCAGGCCGACTCCCTGGGACGCGACAGCGATTGCGACGCTACGCATACAAATGCAATCGCGCAGGACAAGTTTCCGTTAACTCGAACCTGGAATCCGACCCGGAAGATGTGCAATGAATAAAGATAGTTAGCGGGAAATTAATCATACCGCTAAAATGCGCTCGGGACGTCATTGGCAAATGGAGCATTCTACGCAATAAGTTAACTGACTGTTAACTATGGAGTGATGGCGTGCAGACCGTTCTTGATGGCAAAAGCTTGATTACTGCCGAGATGCTGGCCGGCAGCCTCCCTCGAGGGAAGCTCGAGCATCATGGCGAAGCGTTCGAAACCGCTCGCGCGGAGCTGGCGCTCATTCTCCACGCGACACACCAGCAAGTCGAACAGAGCAAGGATCCCGCCGAAATCGTTGGGCGCCTGCTCTCCTACTTAAGCGCGCTGCGTTCCAAGGTTCATCCCGACGTTTGGCATGCATTGATACCGGTGGCGCAGAACCACCCGATCCTGAAGTACTTTCTCGAGGATCCGCTGACCCACTGGTCCTTCACCAAGCCCCGGGGCTATTCCGGCGACGCGCAGTTGCTCGACTACATCTATTGTGATCCCCACGTGGCAGAGAGCGTGGCGAGCGCCTCGGAGATCGGCAAAGCCCTTTACAGCCACACCCAGAACGTACCGTCATGCGTCGCTGCACGGGAACGACGCGATCTCTTGACCCGATATGTCGATGAGATCGCGGCCAAGAACGGACCCCAAACCGAGGTCCTGGCGATAGCGGCCGGCCATTTGCGGGAGGCCAATCGCTCGGTCGCCCTGGCGGAGGGCCGTCTCAAGCGTTGGGTTGCGCTCGACCAGGATCCCCAGAGCGTCGGGCTGATCGCGCGCGACTTCCAGGGCACCGCGGTCGAGGCCATCGACGGCTCGGTGCGAACCGTGCTGACGAGAGGCCACAAACTGGGCAAGTTCGACTTCGTCTACGCCTCCGGCCTCTACGACTACCTCGCCCATAACGTCGCCGTGAAGCTCACGAAGACGTGCCTGCAGATGTTGAAGCCGAACGGGACATTCCTGTTTGCGAACTACGCCGAGGGCACCCCTGACGCCGGATACCGGGAGACGTTCATGGACTGGGTGTTGCTGCTGCGGTCGGAGGTCGATATGTGGAACATCGTCAATGCCAGCGTCGACCGCAACGCCGTCGACGCGCAGGTGTTCTTTGGCGAGAACCGCAACGTGCTCTATGCCGTCATCGAAAAGCGCGGATAATCGCCGCCCCGGACCGCGCGCCGGCGGGCGAGCCTTTGGCTTGCACCCCCGGCCGCCTTCGGCTATAGAGCCGCCACCCGCGTAGACACCCTTGGAGGCAACGCGGCGGAAGGCCGCCTTCCCGCATGATCCCGAAAAGTGGATTCCGGTTTTCGGACCAGATCATGCATGGGTATGTCGGCTTTCGACGTTTACGGTCCAGGCACTCTGCTAACCGTGAGCGCTCCAGAACAAACCGAAAGGAAATGCCATGAGCCACGACACTTACGAGCTCAAGGCCGAAGCACGCGAACAGGTCGGTAAGGGGTCCGCCCGTGCAGTTCGCCGCAACGGTAAAGTGCCTGCAGTAATCTATGGTGACAAGCAGCCTCCCCTGGCTATCGCACTCACCTACAAGGACATCTACTACAAGATCCATGGCGGCGGGTTTCTGACCACGATCGCCACGATCGATGTCGACGGCAAGAAGATCCAGGTCCTGCCGAAGGACTTCCAGCTCGACCCGGTCAAGGATTTCCCTGTCCATGTCGACTTCCTGCGCATCGGCAAGGACACCCAGGTCAATGTCGACGTGCCTGTCCACTTCATCAATGAAGAGAAGTCGCCCGGCATCAAGCGCGGCGGTGTGCTCAACATCGTGCGTCACGAAGTCGAGTTCCACTGCCCGGCCAATGCGATCCCGGAATTCATCACCGTCGATCTCACCGGCGCCAACATTGGCGACTCGATCCACATCTCGGCGGTCAAGCTGCCGGCCGGTGTGAAGCCTGTGATCTCCGACCGCGACTTCACCATCGCGACCATTGCCGGTTCGTCGGCGATGAAGCCGGAGACGGAAGAGACGGCTGAAGTGGCTGCACCCGAAGCGGCTCCTGCCGCCGAAGAGAAGTAACTCTTTCCCGCCCGGAGCAGACGATGCTTGTCTTTGCAGGCCTCGGCAATCCGGGCGCGAAATATGCCAACAACCGTCACAATGTCGGTTTCATGGCAGCGGACGCAATCGCCCGCCGCCATTCCTTTTCACCCTGGTCGAAGAAATTCCAGGGCCTGATTTCAGAAGGCACGCTTGGCGGCGAAAAGATCGTCCTGATCAAGCCGCAAACCTTCATGAACCTGTCCGGCCAGTCCGTCGGCGAAGCACTGCGCTTCTACAAGCTTGAGCTTTCCGCACTCACCGTCTTCTATGACGAGATCGACCTTGCCGAAGGCAAGCTGCGCATAAAGACCGGCGGCGGTGCCGGCGGCCATAACGGCATTCGCTCGATCGACGGCCATGTCGGCAACGCCTATCGCCGCGTGCGCATCGGCGTCGGCCATCCCGGCGTCAAGGAAATGGTCCAGCATCATGTGCTTGGCGATTTCGACAAGGTCGATCGCGAATGGCTGGAACCGCTGCTCGATGCGATCGCCGACAATGCCGCCATGATCGTCAAGGGCGACGAATCCGGCTTCATGAACAAGGCCAGTCTCGCCGTCCAGGGCAAGGCCGGCGCCGAACCGGAAAAGCCGGCGCAGAAGCAGCAGGGCTCAAAGCAGCAGAGCCACATCCGCCAGGCCCGCCCGCAACAGGCGCCCGCCAAGCTGCCGGAATCCGGCCCGATGGCCGCGATGCTGAAGAAGCTGTTCGGCGGCAAGGACTGAGCAGGATCGGCGCCGCAGGGCTTGACGTTGATCACCCCGATCGCCCATAGCCCTGATCAAATTTCTATTTTCCCGATAGGACCGGACAAAAATGGGTTTCAAATGCGGCATCGTTGGCTTGCCCAACGTCGGCAAGTCGACGCTTTTCAATGCGTTGACCAGGACGGCGGCGGCGCAGGCCGCCAACTATCCGTTCTGCACCATCGAACCGAACACCGGCGAGGTGGCGGTGCCTGATCCGCGCCTGCAGAAGATCGCGGCGATCGGCAAGTCGAAAGAGATCATCCCGACCCGCATCTCCTTCGTCGACATTGCCGGCCTGGTGCGCGGCGCCTCGAAGGGCGAAGGGCTGGGCAACCAGTTCCTCGCCAACATCCGCGAGGTCGACGCCATCGTGCATGTGCTGCGCTGTTTCGAGGACGACGACATCACCCATGTCGAAGGCCGCATCGACCCTGTTGCCGACGCCGAGACGGTCGAAACCGAGCTGATGCTCGCCGACCTCGACAGCCTCGAGCGCCGCATCGTGCAATTCCGCAAGCGCGCCGGCAGCAAGGACAAGGAAGCGACCACCGTGCTGCCGATGATGGAGGCAGCGCTCGAACTGCTGCAGGCCGGCAAGCCGACCCGCATCCTGCTCAAGGGCATCTCGGCGGAAGATCTGCGCATCCTGCAGGGGCTGAACCTTCTGACCTCGCACCCCGTGCTCTACGTCTGCAATGTCGCCGAGGCAGACGCCGCCACCGGCAACGAGCACACCAGCGCCGTGGAAAAGATGGCCGCCGCGCAGGGCGCGGGCACCGTGGTGATCTCGGCAGCGATCGAGGCGGAAGTCGCCCAGCTCTCGGACGAGGAAGAGATGGAATTCCTGTCCTCGCTGGGCCTCGACGAACCCGGCCTGAACAAGGTCATCCGCGCCGGCTACGATCTGTTGCATCTGATCACCTATTTCACCGTCGGGCCGAAGGAGACGCGCGCCTGGACCATCCACAAGGGCGACAAGGCCCCCCAGGCGGCCGGTGTGATCCACACCGACTTCGAACGCGGCTTCATCCGCGCCCAGACCATCGCCTACAATGATTTCATCACGCTTGGCGGCGAAGTGGCGGCCAAGGAAGCCGGCAAGGCGCGTGACGAAGGCAAGGAATATGTCGTCCAGGACGGCGACATCCTGCTGTTCAAGTTCAACACCTGATGGCAGCAGCACGTTCAAACTGAGTGCTTGGGAAGCCACTGCCTGCCCGCTCTGTAGACATCCATAAAGTGAACAATTTCAATCTGAAGATAAATTCCATTATGTGAACAAATTCCTATTCCATTTCTTAATGGCGCATTTACCCTGTTCGGGCACTGTCTCGTCGCGAGGGAAACTATATGGCCGACACATCTATCGAATGGACAGACGCGACCTGGAATCCGGTCGCCGGCTGCACGATTCTTACCGCTGGATGCACTAATTGCTATGCCATGCGTATGGCGGCGCGACTGGAAGCCATGGGCGTCGAGAAGTACGCCGGCCTTACCCGTAAAACTGGTGGCCGCTCAAAATGGACGGGAAAGATAAACCTAGATCGTGCCTCGCTTCTTATTCCGGCCACATGGTCCAAGCCTCGCCGTGTCTTCGTCAATTCAATGTCCGATTTGTTCCATGCCGATGTGCCGCCAGAATTTATCCGTGACGTGTGGAATATCATGGAGGAAACGCAACGTCACACATATCAAATCCTGACGAAGCGCCCTGACCGAATGGCCGATATTTTGTTAAAGGAAGACTTCAAGGTGCTTCCCAACGTTTGGCTAGGGACAAGCGTTGAGGATGGTCGAGTGCTTCATCGTATTGATGAGCTTCGGTTGGTGCCCGCAGCAATCAGGTTCGTTTCCTACGAACCGTTGATTGGATCGGTTGCGGGTGCCAGGTTGGAAGGCATTCATTGGGCAATCGTTGGTGGTGAAAGTGGCCCGAACGCGCGACCAATGGATCCGAAGTGGATCGATGAGATTTTCGATCAATGCACGGACTCCGACGCTACCTTCTTCTTCAAGCAGTGGGGCGGCAAGAATAAGAAAGCAGCAGGTCGGACCTATCGTGAGCGCACATGGGACGCCATGCCGGAACTGAGAATATGATCTCCGAAACGTTTGGCCAAACGAACTGCCGCGTCTGACGGGTTAGCTATAGCAAAGAACAGGGAAAACCGCTGAGGCTTCTGAACAGGCGGCAGAGGAAACGGTCTAAAACCAGCGGGAAAATCTCCTTTAGTCGGTTTTTCACATATGCCTCCAAGCCGGCTACGTCAGCGTTGCGTTGACGAATCTCGGGTTTCTCTAAGCCTTCCAAAAAATCATTGGGCGCCTGCACGGTGCTGTACAATTCGTCTTCCCAAGCAGATGTTCCGAGCATTCTCGTCAAGGCACGACGCTTGACTTCGTCGACAGCACTAATGTTTCGTGCTGCTTGACGATATAGACCCGAGAGCGGAAAAAGATACCAGACGTCGATGGCTTTTGTATCAGCGATTGCCTTGAGAGTATCCCATTCAACTTCCATTCCATAGGGATCCAAGAACATTACCGCTCGCGTCTGCCTCCAGCCATCCCACTTGATCTCGTCTTGGATCAATCGGTTGGCATCGCCATTTAGCACGGTAATGTCCCGCCCTTTGTAGATGTCGCGCAACGCTTCCAATGCTTCACAATGCTCATGGCTATGATCCATGAACACAAACCGGTCGAATCCAGGTGTAATATCAAGGGCAATACGGGCCGAGCCGCGGCGTGTTTCCGTTCTAGCAGGAGCGGGCGCATCGAAAAGATCGCCATCGCGAGCCTCGACCCTAACGGTCCGCGACCCTGTTCCCGCGAAAGCATCAATATACCAGAGTTGAGAAAACTTCCCTCGAAGTGCGGCAGTGTAAGCCTTCAGATATTTCTCAACCAACTCCAGTTTTATTTCTGTATGCTGACCACCAAATTCGTGATCTGTACCTGTCGTCATTTTATCCCCCAAAGCCCAGAAAATAAAACGCCGAAAATAGCAAACTGTCTAGCGATCGAGTAACGAATTGAGTAACGACAAGGCGGGCACTCGCTCGACGAACCCGGCCTGAACAAGGTCATCCGCGCCGGCTACGATCTGTTGCATCTGATCACCTATTTCACCGTCGGGCCGAAGGAGACGCGCGCCTGGACCATCCACAAGGGCGACAAGGCCCCCCAGGCGGCCGGTGTGATCCACACCGACTTCGAGCGCGGCTTCATCCGCGCCCAGACCATCGCCTACAATGATTTCATCACGCTTGGCGGCGAAGTGGCGGCCAAGGAAGCCGGCAAGGCGCGTGACGAAGGCAAGGAATACGTTGTCCAGGACGGCGACATCCTGCTGTTCAAGTTCAACACCTGACGCCTCAAGCGGCCGGGTATCCAACCATCCCGGCGAGCTTCTTTCTCGACGAGTTCTTCCGAGCGGCCGACGCCCATCCGCCGGGCAGCCGCTTGTCTTGATTTTGTCATGCCACAGGTCTAAGCGGCAGGCGCGAGGTCGGCGCTGGCGCCGAGAACCGTGCAATCCGACACGACGCGTCAATCCGAACGCACCCTTTGGCCCCCAGCAAGGGAGACCCGGCGATGATCAAGGCCTTCGTCGTGGACAATGACCGCCTGCGCGCTGTCGACGATCTCTTGGCAAACAGCGACAATGTCGTCTGGGCCGATTTGCTCAACCCGACCAAGGAAGAGGAAGCGGCGATCGAGACCTGGCTCGGCGTCGCCATTCCAACGCGCGAGGAGATGGAGGAGATCGAGATTTCGAGCCGCCTCTACGTCGAGGATGGCGCCTACTTCATGACCGCCACCCTGCCCGCCCAGACCGAAATCGACGATCCCCTGATGTCGCCGGTCACCTTCGTGCTGGCCGGGACCAGGCTGATCACCGTGCGCTATCACGAACCGAAGGCCTTCAAGACCTTTCCGCAGCGCGCCGAGAAGGTGGCGACCGGCTGCACCAGCGGCGACACCATCCTGATCGGGCTGCTGGAGGCGATCGTCGACCGTCTCGCCGATATTCTGGAACGCGCCGGCCGCGACATCGAAGTAATCTCGCGCGACATCTTCGAGGCGCGGTCGACCAAGGTCTCCAAGCGCAACCGCGACTTCCAGGAGCTTTTGAAAGCTATCGGCCGCAAGGAGGACATCGCCTCCTCGATCCGCGACAGCCTGATCTCGCTGCAGCGACTGGCCGGCTTTTTCGCCCATGCCTCGACCCGCACCAAGATGAGCAAGGACACCAAGGCGCGCATCAAGACGCTGTCGCGCGACGTGCTGTCGCTCGCCGACCACGCCACCTTCCTGTCGCAGAAGATCTCCTTCCTGCTCGACGCGACGCTTGGCATGATCTCGATCGAGCAGAACGCCATCATCAAGATCTTCTCGGTTGCCGCCGTCATCTTCCTGCCGCCGACGCTGGTCGCCTCGATCTACGGCATGAACTTCGACGTCATCCCCGAGCTCAAATGGGAACTGGGCTATCCCTTCGCGATTGCCATGATGGTGTTGTCGGCGATCCTGCCGTTCTGGTATTTCCGTCGCCGCGGCTGGCTCTGATCCGACCGCCAAAGGCCATGCAGCCACGACTTGGCGCTATAGAAATCTCTTGACCAAATGTGCTGCGGCCTGCATCCGGAAACCCATCGTCAGCCGGATTTCAGACCATGACTGCAAAAACAAAAACCTGGGCCTATGAGGATTTCGTCGAGGGTGCGTCGCTCGATCTCGGTAGCAAGCTGGTGAGCGCCGCCGAGATCGTCGAATTCGCCACAGAATTCGACCCGCAGCCGATGCATCTCGACGAGGAAGCCGGCAAGGCCAGCATCCTCGGCGGTCTGGCGGCGTCCGGCTGGCACACCTGCGCCGTGTTCATGCGCATGCTGTGCGATGCGTTCCTGCTGGATTCGACCTGCCAGGGTGCCCCCGGCGTCGATCAGGTCAAATGGAAGAAGCCGGTCCTGGCCGGCGACCGGCTCACCGGCACTCTGGTGGTTGTTGCCAAGCGCCTGTCGAAATCGAAGCCGCAACTCGGCTTCGTGACCATGCGCAGCGAGATGTTCAACCAGCGTGGCGAAAGCGTCTTCGAGCTTGAGAATTCCGTCATGTTCCTGACGCGCGATGCCGCAGGGTATCAGGCATGACGCTCGACGAGTTCTTCCGCATCGGCACCACGGTGACACTCGGCTCGCACATATTCGAGCCCGAGGCGATCAAAGCCTTCGCCCGCAAATACGACCCGCAGATCTTCCATGTCGACGAGGACGCAGCGAAGAAGAGCGTACTCGGCGGGCTCTGCGCGTCCGGCTGGCATACCGCCGCCACCTGGATGAAACTCAATCTCGAAAACCGCATGGATGCCGAGGTCGCCGCGTGGAGTGGGCCCGGTCCGGTACCGGAATTCGGCCCCTCGCCCGGCTTCAAGAACCTGAAATGGCTGAAGCCGGTCTATGCCGGGCAAACCATCACCTTCACACGCACGGCACTGTCCCACCGCCCGATCGCTTCACGCCCCGGCTGGCGCCTGCTGGCGCTGCGATGCGACGCTTTTGAGTCGGCCGGCGACAAGGTGCTCGAGTTCGAGAGCGCGGTGCTGGTGAAGGTGGAGTAGTGAATGGTGAATGGTGAATGGTGAATGGTCAGTAGTCAAGGCGTCTGTCATCGAAGCTGATATTCACTATTCACTATTCACTATTCACTATTCACTATTCACTATTCACCATTCACTAATGCCCCTCGAACCCAATCAGCGTCCGCACCGGCACGCCGAGCGCTTCGAGCTTGGCGCGGCCGCCGAGGTCCGGCAGGTCGATGACGAAGCAGGCGGCGAGGATGTCGGCGCCGATCTGGCGCAGCAGCTTGACCGCCGCCTCTGCCGTGCCTCCCGTGGCGATCAGATCGTCGACCAGGATCACCTTCTCGCCGGGCGAAATACCGTCCTTGTGCATCTCCATTTCGTCCAGCCCGTACTCCAGGCTGTAGGCGACGCGCACCGTCTCGAAAGGCAGCTTGCCCTTCTTGCGGATCGGCACGAAACCGGCCGAGAGCTGATGGGCAACGGCGCCGCCGAGGATGAAGCCGCGCGCCTCGATGCCGGCGATCTTGTCGATCTTCTGGCCGGCATAGGGATGCACAAGCTCGTCGATGGCGCGGCGGAAGGCGCGCGCATTGCCGAGCAGCGTGGTGATGTCGCGAAACAGGATGCCAGGCTTGGGATAGTCCGGAATGGTGCGGATCGCGGCAAGCAATGTGTCTTCGAGGGAGGATTTCATGGTTCGAGATTACCTGAATCGGAGGTTCTTGCGCGACAATTGTTCGATCGAACTGCAGCCCATCAGCTTCATGCCGCGTTCGATCTCGACCCGCATCTGTTCAAGCGCGCGTTCGACGCCGGGCTGGCCGGCCGCTGCCAGCGGGAACAGGTAGTAGCGCCCGACGCCGACGGCCTTGGCGCCGAGCGACAGTGCCTTGAGCACATGCGTGCCGCGCTGCACGCCGCCATCCATGATGACGTCGATCCTGTCGCCGACCGCATCGACGATCTCGGCAAGCTGGTCAAACGCCGCCCGCGAGCCATCCAGCTGCCGCCCGCCATGGTTCGACAGCACAATGCCGCTGCAGCCGATGTCGACGGCGCGCCTGGCATCCTCCACCGACATGACGCCCTTGAGGCAGAACGGACCCGACCACAGCTTGACCATCTCGGCGACGTCGTCCCACGTCATCGACGGGTCGAGCATCTCGGTGAAATAGCGGCTGATCGACATCGTGCCGCCGCCCATATCGACATGCTCGTCGAGCTGCGGCAGCTTGAACCCCTCATGGGTGAAATAGTTGATCGCCCAGGCCGGCTTGAGCGCGAACTGCAGCATGCCGGCCAGGTTGAGCTTGAAGGGAATGGCAAAGCCGGTGCGCTTGTCGCGCTCGCGGTTTCCCCCGGTGATGCTGTCGACGGTCAGCATCATCACTTCGACGCCAACGTCCTTTGCCCGCTGCATCATCGCCCGGTTGAGGCCGCGATCGCGGTGGAAATAGAACTGGTAGACCTGCGGGCTGCTGCTGATCCTGCGCGCCTCTTCGAGGCTGACGGTGCCAAGCGAGGAGACGCCGAACATGGTGCCATATTTGGCGGCGGCCTTGGCGACCGCGCGCTCGCCCTGATGGTGGAACAGCCGCTGCAAGGCGGTCGGCGAGCAATAGAATGGCATCGCCAGCTTCTGGCCCATGACCGTCACCGACATGTCGATCTCGCTCACCCCGCGCAGCACGTTGGGGACCAGGTCGCAGGTCTCGAAGCTCTCGGTGTTGCGGCGGTAGGTGACCTCATCGTCGGCCGCGCCGTCGATGTAGTTGAAGATCGGCCCGGGCAGCCGCTGCTGCGCCATGCGGCGGAAATCGGAAAAGTTGTGACAGTCGCTGAGCCGCATCATCGAATTCCAAACATCATGCCGGGGGCAATTCTTTCGTCAAAGATGCTGCGTGGCATACCAATCACAGGGCGCCGTGCCAACGGACCTGTTCGACGACCGCACCTGACCACCCGGTTCGCCAGCCCCCGGTTTCAGCAAAAAGGGCGCCTCTCAGCGTAATGCGGTTCACTTAAGAACCTTAACGATCTTGAATTGGTAGCGTTGGGGCGGTTTTTTAACGACACGGGGGCATGTTCGCCCC